>JBDUBS010000024.1:0-11119 GCA_040003875.1 Acidimicrobiia bacterium
CGTTGTGTCCGCCCTGGTACCGAACGCACAAGGACGCTTCTTTGGCCAGGTAGTCGGTGAACCGCCCCTTGCCCTCGTCGCCCCATTGGGTCCCGACGATCACTGCTCCGGGCACGATCCACCCCCGCGAAAAGGACCGGGTCCTCGCGAGGAACCGGCCCACGACGTGACTGCACTCACGTTGGGAGCAGGTTAGTCGACCGGGAACGACGCTCCCCAGGTCGCGACCGTCGACGCGGTCTCGCGCGTCGACGGTCGGGATCGGGTCAGGCCACCTCGACCGGATCGGCGCGGTGGAACACGAGACCGTCGGGACTCGCGTCGACCTGGACCACGTCACCCTCCTTGTACGCGCCCTGGAGCAACTCGATCGCGATGGGATCCGCGATCTCCTTCTGCAAGACGCGCTTGAGCGGCCGCGCTCCGAAATCGGGGTCGTAGCCGACCCGAGCGACGTATGCCCGCGCCGCGTCGGTCAGCTCGAGACCCAGGCCACGCGCTTCGAGCCGGGCTCGGAGGATGCCGACCTGGATGTCGACGATCGCCGCGATGTGGCGCTCGTCCAGCCGGTGGAACACGACGATTTCGTCGATCCGGTTGACGAACTCGGGCTTGAAATGCGTCCGGACCGCGGCCATCACCGACACCTCGTCGCCACCAGCTCCGAGGTTGCTCGTCATAATCAAGACCGTGTTGCTGAAGTCGACAGTCCGGCCCTGACCGTCGGTCAGGCGACCGTCGTCCATGAGCGCGAGCAGGATGTTGAACACGTCCGGGTGGGCCTTCTCGACCTCGTCGAGCAGGACCACCGAGTAGGGACGGCGGCGTACCGCCTCGGTGAGCTGACCACCCTCGTCGTACCCGACGTAGCCCGGAGGCGCACCGACGAGGCGCGAGACCGAGTGCTTCTCCATGTATTCGCTCATGTCGATGCGGACCATCGCCCGCTCGTCGTCGAAGAGGAAGTCGGCGAGCGTGCGGGCCAACTCGGTCTTACCGACCCCAGTCGGACCGAGGAACAGGAACGAGCCGATCGGCTGGTGCGGATCGGAGAGCCCGGCCCGGGACCGACGGATGGCATTCGCCACCGCGGCCACGGCGTCGTCCTGGCCGATAACGCGGTGGTGCAGCTCGTCCTCCATGCGCACGAGCTTCTGCATCTCGCCCTCCATGAGACGCGAGACCGGAACGCCGGTCCACTTGGAGACGATCTCGGCAATGTCTTCCTCGTCGACCTCCTCCTTCAACATCGCGTGGCCGGCTTGGAGCTCGTTCAGTCGGTCCGTCCGGTCGATGATCTCGGCGTCGAGGTCACGCATCGTCCCGTATCGGAGTTCGGCCGCCTGTTGGAGGTCGCCGTCACGCTCGGCCTTCTCCGCATCGGTGCGCGCCGCCTCGAGCGCCTCCTTGCGTTCCCGGATCGCGCCGATGGCGTCCTTCTCCAACTGCCACTGCGCCACCATGGCGTCACGCTCTTCGTCGAGGCCGGCGAGTTCGGACTCGAGCGCGGCGAGCCGTTGCTTCGACGCGTCGTCGGTTTCCTTGGCGAGCGCGGCGCGTTCGATCTCGAGCTGGCGGATGCGTCGCTCGACGACGTCGAGTTCGTTGGGCATCGAGTCGATCTCGATCCGCAGGCGCGACGCGGACTCGTCGACCAGGTCGATGGCCTTGTCGGGGAGTTGGCGGGCCGGGATGTAGCGGTCGCTCAACACGGCCGCTGCGACCAGCGCTGCGTCCTGGATCCGTACGCCGTGGTGCACCTCGTAGCGTTCTTTCAGGCCGCGCAGGATGGCCACCGTGTCCTCCACCGACGGCTCACCGACGAACACCTGCTGGAATCGCCGCTCGAGCGCGGCATCCTTCTCGATGTACTTGCGGAACTCGTCGAGCGTGGTGGCACCGATCATGCGCAACTCGCCGCGAGCCAACATCGGCTTGATCATGTTGCCGGCATCGACTGCGCCCTCGGCGCCGCCGGCGCCCACGATCGTGTGCAGCTCGTCGATGAAGGTCACGACCTCGCCGTCGGAATCCACGATCTCCTTCAGGACGGCCTTCATGCGCTCCTCGAACTCACCGCGGTATTTGGCGCCCGCGATCATCGAACCGATGTCCAGCGAGATGAGGCGCTTGTCGCGCAGGCTCTCGGGAACGTCGCCCTCCACGATCCGGCGCGCCAGGCCCTCGGCGATGGCGGTCTTGCCCACCCCCGGCTCACCGATGAGGACCGGGTTGTTCTTGGTCCGACGGGACAGGACCTGGATGACGCGGCGGATCTCCTCGTCGCGCCCGATAACGGGATCCAGCTTCCCTTTGCGCGCCTCCTCGGTGAGGTCGCGGCCGTACCGCTCCAACGCCTGGTACTGCTCCTCGGGGTTCTCGGACGTGACGCGGTGCGATCCGCGCACCTGCTTCAGCGCGTCGAGCACCGCGTCGCTCGTGACCCCCAAGCCCCGGAGCAGGTCACCGACACCACCCGCGACCTTGGTCATCGCGAGCAACAGGTGCTCGGTGGAGAGATAGTCGTCGCCGAGCTCACTGCGCTCGGCGTCGGCCGCCTCGAGCAGCCGGAACGCATCCTGGCTGAACTGCGCGCCCTGGGCCGTCTCGCCGTAGACCTTCGGCATCGGCTCCAACGCGGCCTCGACTTGGTCCCGTACGGTCTTGGGCGAAACGCCGACGCGCTCCAACACAGGCAGCACGACGCCCTCGGGCTGGCCGATCAGCGCGGCCAGCAGATGCTCGCCGCCCACTTGACTGTGGTGACGGTCGCGCGCGATCGCCTGGGCGGCGCCAACCGCCTCCTGGGTCTTGCGGGTCAGCTTGTTGGGGTCAAGGGCCATGGATCTCTCGTCCTCCGGGCTCGTTGCGGGACACGCCATCACTTCCGGACGCGCCGAAACTTGACAACACCACCATCAACTCTTCCATTCCCCATCGCTTCGGCGTCACTCAACCACCCATACGCGGGTTGTGTGACGCCAGAGTGGTCAGGGGACGGATTCGAACTCGCGATCGAGGATGGCGATCGGTTCGTTCTCCCAGATCCCGTAGCGCAGGTGCCAGCGGCGCAACCACGCCGGGGCCCACCAGTTGGAGCGGCCGGCGAGGCGCATGAAGGCCGGGACGAGCGTGGCCCGGATCAGGAAGGCATCGACCAGCACGGCGAGGGTCAGCCCGATCCCGAACAGCTTGACGATGGCCACCTCGGACGTCGCGATCCCCACGAAGACGATCGTGAGGAGCAGCGCGGCGGCGGTGACGATCTTGCCCGTCTTCTGGAGGCCGACCGCGACGGCATGCTCATTGTTGCGGTCGAGGTCGTACTCCTCCTTGATCCGAGAGAGCAGGAACACCTCGTAGTCCATGGACAGTCCGAACGAGATACAGAACATCAGGATCGGCGTGAAGACGTCGACGCTGCCGGTCGGGGTGAAGCCGAGCAGTCCCTTGAAATGACCGTCCTGGAAGATGAAGACCATCGCACCGAAGGTGGCGGTCAAGGAGAGGACGTTGAGGCCGAGTGCCTTCAACGGAACCAGCAGGCTGCCCGTCATCAGGAACAGGAGGATGAACGTGGCGAACGCCACCAGGCCGATCGCGAGCGGCAACCGCCCGAGTACCGATTCCTTCGTGTCGATCAGCCGGGCGCCGAGTCCCGCCACGTGGAACCGCAGCGTGGAGTGCGTCGCGCGCATCGACCGCACCAGGTGATCACCCGCCGGTGACATCGGCTCGATCGCCGGTGTCACCGTGATGTAGGTGCCATGACTGCCCGGCTGGTTGACGAACCGCGGCTTCTGGGTGGGCGCGAGCGCGATGGGCGCGAAGTTGATCTTGGCGTGGTCATCGAGCGCCTCGGCCTTCGTGGTGCCGCATGCCTGCGGCCCGGTCTCCTTCGGGACCAGGTCGCCCTTCACGAAGATCCCGAGCCCGGAGTCGACGTGGGCGACGCCGTGGAGCCGGACGAACTCACCGGCCAACCGCTTGATCGCCGCGGCATCCGTCGCGAGGTTCGCGTCGGGCAACGACACCGCGATCGCGTTCGACTCCCGGCTGGTGAAGCAATTCCGGATCTGGTCGACCGCCCGGCGCCCACTGACGGAATCGGGGACCACACGGTCGTCGGTGAGGCCGAGATTGACGTGGAAGAACGGCACCGCGAGCATCACCAGCAGCGCGCTCACTCCGAGCGCGTACGGGACCGGGTGCTTCATGACCCGGCGCGCCTGGGCACCCCAGAACCCGCCGGTCTCCGATTCCGGTTTCGGCTTGAAGATCCGGCCCTTCTCGATGCGCGGTCCGAGGGCCGCGAGGACAGCCGGCAGCACGACGACCGCGGCCAGCGCGGCGAGCAGCACGACCGCAACCCCGGCGTAGGCGAAGGACCGAAGGTACGGCACGTCGAACACCGCGAGCGCGGCCAACGAGATCATGACCGTGCCCGCACTGAACGCGACGGTGCGTCCCGCGGTCTGCATGGACCGGCCGACCGCGACGTTGGTCGACACACCTCGCGCCAGCTCCTCGCGGTAGCGCGAGACCATGAACAGGCTGTAGTCGATGGCCAGGCCGAGGCCCAGTGCGGTGGTCAGGTTGAGCGCGAACACCGACACCGGGGTGAGCAGGGTGAGGATCGTGAGGAGGAGGAAGGTGCCGAGCACCGCGATCGCGCCGACGCCGAGCGGGAGCACCGCCGCCACGATGCTGCCGAACACGATCACGAGCGCGATCGCGGTGATCGGCGCGGTGATCAGTTCGGACTTCTGGAGATCCTTCTCGGCCTGCTTCGAGATCTGGTCCGTGAGCACGGCCTCGCCGGTGGGCAGGATCGTGAAGGGATCGTGGTCCGACTCCACCTGGGCCGTCAGTTCCTCGGCCAGCTGACCCGCGCGTTTGAACTTGGCGTCCTCCTTGCCGGACAACGCGGCCACGACGAGCGCCTGGCGTTCGTCGGTACTGCGGAGCTGCGCGACCTTGCCGTAGGTCCAGTACGAGTTGGCCGCCACCACCCCCGGCTTGTGCGCCAGTTCCTTGGTCAGCGCGGTCGCCGCCTTCGTCACCGCAGCATCGTCGACGGTGCCGTCCTTGACGGTCACGACGAGCACGAAGTCGGAGAGTGCGGCCTGGGGGAAGGCGGCGTTGATCTCGGCGCGCGCCCGGGCCGATTCCGCGCTCGGGTCCTCGAACCCGCCGCCGGTAAGGCGGTCGTGGACGCCACCGCCCAGGATCGCGGCCAGCGGCAGCGCTATGAGCGTGGCGATGATGACCCACCAGCGACGCCGAACGATGAAGATCGCGAGCTTCCGCAACTGCCCTCCCGTGGAGTTGCCCGGACACGGTCCGTCCGGGCGCCGGTAGAGTACGGCCCGCGGCGCTGCGCCGCACAGTGGATGGAAGGGCTCGATGGGCAGCAAGAAGGAACTTGCCGACGTACTGGAGTCCGTCGGGCTGTTTTCGCGGTGCACCGCACGCGAGCGCCGCACGATCGCTCGCCACGCGCAGACCGCGACCCTGCCCGCCGGCACCGACCTCGTCGTGGAAGGCGAACCGGGTGACGCGCTGTTCGTGATCATCGACGGATCCGCCGAGGTCCTGCGGGACGGCGTCGCCGTGAACGAGGTGGGTTCCGGGTCCCACTTCGGTGAACTCGCGATCCTCGACGGTGCCCCCCGGAGCGCAACCGTCCGAGCTACCAGCGAGGTGAAGGTCGCCGTCCTCGGGATCCGCATGTTCCGGACGCTCCTGCGCGAGGTCCCGGATCTGGCCGAGCAACTCCTCGTGGGCCTGGCCGGCGAACTGCGGCGAGCCCAAGCGGGTGCGGCCCCCGAGCCGGTCGGCTGAGCCGATGACCATCATCGACGACAACACCGAGGACACGATCGGCCACGGCGACTTCACGGAACTCGTCCGCACCAACCGGGTGCTCGGTGCGCTGACTGCTGAAGCCCGCGCGTTGGTGTGCGCGCACCTGGAACCGGTGTTCGTCCCTGCCGGTGAGACCGTCATGCGTGCGGGTGATGCGGCCGACTGCCTCTACCTCGTCGCGGCCGGTCGCCTCCGCGTCCTCACCAGCGCCGACGGCGAAGAACGGGTCCTCGCAGAGATCGGTCGCGGTGACGTGGTCGGTGAGATGGCGCTCATCATCGACCGCCCCCGCACCGCCGACGTCGTCGCCGTGCGCGACACGCACCTGCTGCGGCTCGGCTCCCAGGCCTTCGTCGAGCTGACCGCGGCCTACCCCGCGGCGTATCGCGCGGTGAGCACCGCCACCGTCGACCGACTGTTGATGCGCCAGACGCGAGGGATCACGAGTACACCGGCGGTCTCCATCGCGATCCTCCCCATCGACGACACGCCGGCCGTGGCCCACTTCATCACCGGCCTCACCGAGAGTTGCGAGCGCCTCACCGGCGGGGCGCGCCGGGTCGACATCGACGCGGCGCGTGCGATCGCCGGTGACGACCTCGACCGCGAGCGACTCGCGGCTTGGAGCAACGACCTCGAACACGACAACGCGCTGGTGCTCTACCTCGCAGAAACCGAACCGACGCCGTGGACCGAAAGCTGTCTGCGTCAAGCCGACCTCGTGGTCGTCGTGGGCGACGCCACCACCGGGCCTGCCCTACGGCCCGTCGAAGGCCTGGTCCACGGTCACCACCGCACCGATCGTCGCACCGAGCTGGTCCTCGTCCATCCGGCGGCCACGCGCGACCCTCGTCGGACCAAGCGGTGGCTGGAGCCGCGCACGATCGACCGCCATCACAACGTGCGTGATGGGGCAGTCGAAGACACCAACCGCGCGGCTCGTCTCATTCTCAACCGTGGCGTCGGCGTCGTGTTCAGCGGCGGCGGGGCACGCGGTATTTCTCAGGTCGGCGTGTACGCCGCCCTGCTCGACGCCGGTATCCCGATCGACACTGCTGGAGGGACCAGCATCGGTTCGATCGTTTCCGGCGGGGTCGCACGAGACATGACGCCCACGGCGATCGGAGACTTGCTGCGGGCCGCGGTCTCGGATCGGAAGTCGTATCTCGACGTGACGTTCCCCGGTGTCTCGATCGCCGCCGGCGGTCGGGTCACCCAGCGGATGCGTGAGGCGGCGGACGGCCTCGACTTCGAAGACGGTTGGCGGCGCGCGTTCGCCGTCTCCGCCAACCTCACCAAAGGCGAGGTGGAGATCCATCGCAGCGGACCCGGGTGGTTCGCGCTCCGGGCGTCGTTCTCGCTCCCGGGTGTGTTCCCGCCGATGCGCAACGCGACCGGCGATGTGCTGGTCGACGGCGGGATCCTCGACAACATGCCCGTCGGCATCATGCGGTCCCAACACGACGGGATCAGCGTGATCGCGATCGACGTCGGCAGCCAACGTGACGTGAGAGCCGGTGACCTTCCCGACTCCGGGGTCGTGTCCGGCTGGAAGTGGTTGATCGATCGCGTGAACCCACGCGCCGCATCGCAGGACATGGTCGGCGCGATCAAGGTGCTCATGCGCATCACCGAACTCGGCGGTCGCGACGAGGACAAGGGCGACCTCTACATCCGACCCGACGTCAGTGGGGTCGCGATGCTCGACTTCGGTGCGTTCGATCGGTTGGTCGATGCCGGGTACGAGGCCGGAACCAAGGCCGCACAGGCGTGGATCGACTCCGGGACCGCGCCCCGGTTCTGACGCCCACGTGCGCCGTGGGCGGCACTCAAGGCTTGGTGAAGATGAGGTCGACGGTGCAAGGAAGCAGGTTCTGGAGGAACCGGAGTTTTCGTAGCCCGAGGTAGTACACGGTCTCCACCCCACCCCGATAAGTGAGCGTCGGCGAGAACTCGACGCGCGCGTCGAGGCCGATTTCGGTGGCGAGTTCCACGAGGTGGCGGTATCGCAGCAGGTCCTCGGGAACCACCGGGCGCTTCGCCGTCACCCGTTTGAGCGCGAGCGGGTAGATCCAGTCCCGCGAACCCGGTTCGTGCAGGTAGAGCGCGTGCCCTCCCGGCGCGAGCACCCGTTCGATCTCCCGCAGGGTGCTGCGGTGCGCGCCGAAGTGGTGCGCGGCCGCGAAGGCGAAGACCAGGTCGACCGAGCCGTCTGCGCACGGGATCGCATTGCTCCGGCACGCGGCACGACCGTCGATGCGCGCACCGATCACATGCTCCCACTGCGGCGTGGACACGACGGCGTCCGGTGCGATGTCGGTCCCGATGACCCGCGCGTGCGCCCCCACCTCGTGCTTCACCATGCACGACGGCCAGCACTGCCCGCCGCCGAGTTCGAGGATCGTGCGGGCCCCGGCGAAGAGCTCTCGGTAGCGCTCGAGCTTCTCGAGGAAGATCCTCGCTTCGCTCATCTTGTGGGTCAGCAGGTCGAGTCCGAACGCACCCGGCCGCTCGTCTTCGGACTCGGTCCAGAACGAGATCTCGCTGCGCTCCCGCGCGTCGAGCGCGTCGGTCGCGGTTCCCCGCTCGGTCATCGGTCGTCCGGCCACCGGTCGAGCGTACCGGAGGCCTCGACGTTCAGCTGCGGTGCTCGCGCAACCGCGGATCGAGGGGCATCAGGTCGCGGCGCAACTCTCGACGAGCCCGGGCCACGGCGTCCATCGCGTCGTGCTGCACCCGGCGCAGCTCGCTCTCCAGGGCATCGACGCGGGATTCCAACTCGAGGATCCGCCGTACTCCGGCGAGTCCCACGCCTTCGTTGGTGAGTTCCTGGATGCGTCGCAACAGCGCGACGTCGCGTTCCGAGTAGCGGCGGCTCCGCCCTTCGGTGCGGGCCGGCTCGATGAGTCCCTTGCGTTCGTAGATCCGCAGGGTTTGCGGGTGCACGCCCGCGAGGTCAGCGGCGACCGAGATGATGTAGAGCGCGCGTTCGTCGTTCGGCATCAGTCCACTCCCAGCTGCGCGCGCGGGTCTTCGGGAAACACGGCCGCGACCGCTTCCACGGCGGCCCGCTGGTCCTTGTCGAGTTTGTGCGGGACGGCGAGGTCGAAGGTCACGAACAGGTCCCCCGCATGACCGTTGGCCGAGGGGATGCCGCGGCCCTTGACCTTCTGCGTCGTGCCCGGCTGGGTACCGGCCTTGACCTTGAGCGTCACGGCGTCATCGAGCGTCGGCACCTTGACCTGGCCGCCGAGCGTGGCCGCCGCGAACGAGATCGGCACGTGGACGCTGAGGTCCCGGTTCCCCTTCCGTCCGAAGATCGGGTGGGGCCGGACGTGCACGACCACGTAGAGGTCGCCGGCGGGTCCGCCATTGCGGCCGGCCGCGCCGCGACGCGCAACCTTGATCCGCTGGCCGTCGGCCACACCGACGGGAAGCTTCACCTTGACGTCGCGCCGACGCACCTCGGTGCCACCGCCGTGACATCGGGGACACGGGTCGGTGATGACCGAGCCCCGACCATGACACGTCGGGCACACCTGGCTGAACGAGAACGGGCCCTGGTCGACGGCGATCTCGCCGCGCCCACCGCACTGAGGGCACGGCTGGGGCACGGTGCCGGGCTTCGCACCACTGCCATGACACTCCGAGCACGCAGCCTCGGCGGTGAAGGACACCGCAGTCGTGATGCCGTTGATCGCGTCGAGGAAGTCGATCGTGATCTCTGACTCGAGATCGGAGCCGCGCTGGGGCGCAGTCCGTCCGCCACGGCGGCCGCGGCTTCCGCCGCCTCCCCGCGCGCCACCACGATTGCCGAACAGGCCCCCGAGCAGGTCGCCGAGGTCGACGCCCTCATCGAACTGGAACCCTCCGCGATCCTGGCCACCACCGGGGTACGCACCGGACGCGACCATGCGCCGCACTTCGTCGTACTCGGTGCGCTTGCTGGCATCGCTCAACACGTCGTTGGCGATAGAGACCTCTTTGAACTTGTCTTCCGCGTCCGTGTTCCCCGGATTCGCGTCCGGGTGATACTGCTTCGCGAGCTTGCGGTA
Source organism: Acidimicrobiia bacterium (assembly GCA_040003875.1). Classification (GTDB taxonomy): domain Bacteria; phylum Actinomycetota; class Acidimicrobiia; order IMCC26256; family JAENVU01; genus JAENVU01. The sequence goes on from JBDUBS010000024.1 coordinate 9,924, forward strand.
CGCGCGCGTGATGTCCTTGTCGGTCGCGTCGGACGGCACGCCGAGGACGGCGTAGTAGTCCGTGTCGAACCACTCGCGTTGGGGGGCCATCGTCGTTACTTCGTCACCTTCACCATGGCGGGTCGCACGACGCGTCCCTTGAGTCGGTATCCGGTCCGCATCGTCGCGGCGACGGTCGGTTCACCGTCTCCGTCCTCGTGCATGACCGCTTCGTGTTCGTTGGGGTCGAACGGTGCCCCGTCGGCGTCGATCCGTTCGAGTCCGGCGCGCTCGAGCACTTCCACCAGTTGGGAGAACACGAGCTCCACACCCTTGCGGACCCCCTGGTCGGTTTCGGCCGGGAGCTGCGCGACCGCCGCCTCGAAGCTGTCGAGCACCGGGAGCAGTTTCTCCACCAGTCCTTCGCTGGCCCGCTCGACGATGCTCGTCTCACGGCGCATCGCCTGCTTGCGGTAGTTCTCGAAGTCGGCCTGGATCTGTTGAGCGAGCGCACGCATGTCGTCGCGCTCACCCAACAGTCGGTCGAGATCATCTTCGACCATGGCGGCGGCGTCGGACACCGCCGCCTCGGCCGAATCGTCCTCGGGCGCGTCCGACGCGTGCGCGTCGGACCCGGGCGCGTCAGACCCGGGCGCCGGGACCTCGGAGGTCACGCCGAGGCCTCACCGGGCTCGTCGACGATCTCGGCCTCGGCGACCTCGTCGTCGTCGACCGGCGCCGCGGCCGCGGAGTCGGCACCGCTGTTCCCGTCAGCGCCTTCGCCGCCAGCCGAAGCGGCCGAGGAGGCCGCGTACAGGCGTTGCGCGAACTCCTGGCTCGCGGCGATCAGTGCCTCGTGCGCGGTCCGGACCGCGTCGATGTCGGTCCCGTTGAGCGCTTCACGAAGCTGGGTCAATGCGGCCTCGATCTTCTCCCGCTCGGCGGGCTCGACCTTGTCGCCGGAGTCCGCCAGGAGCTTCTCGGTCTGGAAGACGAGGTTGTCCGCGTTGTTCCGGACCTCGGCCTCGTCGCGCCGGGCCTTGTCCTCCTCCGCGTGGGCCTCGGCTTCCTTCATCATGCGGTCGATCTCGTCCTTGCCGAGCGCAGTGCCACCGGTGATGGTCATCTGCTGTTCCTTGCCGGTCCCGAGATCCTTCGCGGTCACGTGCACGATGCCGTTGGCGTCGATGTCGAAGGTCACCTCGACCTGCGGGATG
>JBDUBS010000621.1:0-3294 GCA_040003875.1 Acidimicrobiia bacterium
GCGGGTTTGCGACGCAAGTTGTCAGGACAGGATGGAGTCGACCAGCTGCTCGAGGTACTGCGACGTCACCGGCGCGCCCGTGACCAGCACGCGGAGCATGATCGGGCCGGTGAGGAGGTCGCTGATCAGCTCGGGATCGACATCCACCGGGAGCTCGCCCCGTTCGATCGCACGCCGGATCACGCCGATCGAGACCGCCCGGCGAGACGCGACGAACGCGTCGTGCGCCCGGGCCAGCTCGGGGTTCTGGGTCTTGGCCACGATCATCATCGGGACTGCCCGACCGACGTCGGTGGCCGTGAGCATCCGCACGTAGGCCTGCGCGATCGCGAGGAGGTCGGCACGGATGTCGGCGCGCTCCACGAACGGCGGGACACCCGCACCCATGTGTTCCGACGCCGCGATCACGAGTTCGACCTTGGTGGGGTACCGCCGATAGATCGTGGTCTTGCCCACGCCGGCCCGCGCCGCGACGCCTTCGATCGACAGGGCGTCGTAGCCGACCTCGCCGAGCAGCTCGGCCGCCGCGTCGAGGATCGCCGCATCGCACGCGGCGCTACGCGGGCGACCAGCGCGTGCGGCTTCGACGGTCATGCGATGACACCCTCCGGCTCGACGACCGCGGCCGCCTGGCTTTCGACGGTCTGGGGCACCGGCGCGTCGAACGCCGGCATCTCTTCGACCCCATCGGCGCGAGCCGGCAACCACTTCAGGACGATGAGCACGCCGAGTACCAGCACGACGGCACCGACGCGCGAGCCCCAACGGAACGCCTCGACGAACGCGTGGTTCGCGGTGTCGACCAGTGCCGCCGAGATGCCCTTGGCGTTCGGGATCGGCTGCTTCGCGAGTTGCTTCGACACCGCGAACGCGCCGCCGAGCGAGTTCTTGGCTGCATCGACCGCCGCCTTCGGGGCGGGCTTGCCGACGAAGAAATCACCGATCTTGCTGCCGTACACCGACGACACCACGCTCCCGATGATCGCAACACCGAGCGCGCCTCCCACCTGACGGGTGGTGTCGTTCACCGCGGACCCGACGCCGGCCTTCGCCCGGGGCAGCGACCCCATGACGGAGTCGGTGGCGGGAGCCATCACGAGACCCATCCCGGCGGCGAGGATCACGAACCGCCACGCGATGTCGGGATAGCTGGTATCCACCGTCAGCCCTGCCATGAAGATCAGCGCCAGCGCGGCGAGGCCGAGACCGAGGGCCACGGTGAACTTCGAGCCGAACCGTTCGACGATCCGCGAACTGCTGGGCGCCACGATCATCATCGTGACGGCGTAGGGCAACATGCGGACACCGGACCCGAGCGGCGAGTAGCCCTTCGTGAACTGGAGGTACTGGGTCAGCAGGAAGATCGATCCGAACATCGCGAAGAACGTGAGGGTGATCGCCGCGTTGGCGGCACTGAACCGCGGGTTCTGGAAGAACCGGACGTCGAGCATCGGGTGGTCGGAACGGCGTTCCCACGCCACGAAGATCCCGAGCAACACCAACCCACCGGCGAGCAGGCCGAGGGTGAGCGGCGCGGTCCAGCCGCGGCTCGGCGCCTCGATGAGCGCGTAGACGATCGTCATCAGGGCCGCGACGGAGAGCACCGCGCCGAACGGGTCGAGCTTCGGCGCGCTCGGGTCCTTGCTCGTCGGGATGAGCAGGAAACCGGCGACCAGGCCGAAGGCCACGATCGGTAGGTTCACGAGGAAGATCGAACCCCAGTAGAAGTGCTGGAGGAGGAATCCACCCGTGAGCGGCCCGAGCGCGACACCGATCCCCGCGGTGCCCGCCCACACTCCGATGGCCCGGCCGCGCTCGTGCGGTGGAAAGACGTTGGTGATGATCGACAGCGTCGCCGGCATGATCAGCGCGCCACCGATACCCATGAACGCGCGGGTGGCGATCAGCTGGTCGGCCGTCGTCGCGAATGCCGAGGCGAGTGAGCCGAGGCCGAAGAGCAGGTAGCCCATCTGGAGGGCGCCGCGTCGACCGTAGCGATCCCCCATGGCGCCCATGGTCAGCAGCAACCCCGCGAACACCAGGGTGTACGAGTCGACCATCCACTGCACCTGGCTGTTGCTCGCGTTGAGCTCGCGGATGAGCGTCGGGATCGCGACGTTCAGGATCGAGTTGTCGAGCACGATGATCAGCAGGCTCACGCAGAGCACGACGAGGATCGCCCAACGGCGCTGGAACGCCTTTTCCTGGATGCGGTCGTGGATGGTCTCGGGCATCGCGCTCCTCGGGACGTGCGGGATGGCCCATCGTCTACCCCCTCGCTACGAAACGCAACCGTTGCGTATCAGATGTGCCTCACGACACGCTCCGATCCGCGACTTTTGGTCTGTCGGGTCGGGGAAACACCCATGCACAGACCAAAAGTCCCGGCGGGGCCCAACCGGGGAGGGTCGGCGGGCGACTCAGGGGTATCAACGAGACTGCTGCGACCGTGGAGGACTTCGACGATTTCGCCCGTGAAGCGCGGGCGCGACTCGTCGGCCTGGCGTACTCGCTCTCCGGCGACCGGACCATCGCCGAGGACCTCGTCCAGGAGGCCCTGCTCGCGACCCACCGGGCGTGGGCCGATCTGGAGCACCCGCCTGCGTACGCCCGACGCGCAGTGGTGAACCTCGCCGCGTCACGGGTGCGCAACCTCGGGCGCGAACGACGCGCGCTGAGTCGCTGGTTCGGGCAGCGGGAGACCTTCGTCGAACTCCAGCCGATCGACGCGGAGTTCTGGCGGGCGGTGGCGGTGCTCCCCCAGCGTCAGCGCGAGGTGATCGCGTTGTTCTACGTGGACGACCTCGCCGTGGCCGACATCGCGATCGCGCTCGAGATCTCGGCCGGCACCGTGAAGTCGACCCTGCACGACGCTCGGCGCGCGCTCGCAACCGCACTCCGTCTCGACGACGGTGAGGAGGAAGCATGACCGACCCCGACAACGAGCGACTGGAATCCCGCGCCCGCGCCGCCGCCCGCGCCGTCCGCGACGCCGTCGACGATCCGGCTGCGACCGTGGCCACGAGTCGACGCACCCGAGGACCCGTGCGCGCCTTGGCCATCGCGGCCGCCGTCACCGTGATCGCAGTCATCGGCACCACCGTCGTGGTCGAGAACCGCGCCGACGGTCCTGCCGACGGTATGTCGGATTTCTGTGCACAGTTCGTGGCGCTTTTGTCCCCGCCCGCCCCCGATAATGAGCACAACCGCTCACTCCAGTTCCTCCGGGACGCGCCGGACGAGATTCGCGCCGACGCACTCACGGTGCTCGCAGCAAGCAACCGGAAGACGAAC
>JBDUBS010000479.1:0-3294 GCA_040003875.1 Acidimicrobiia bacterium
TGTCGGGCACCATGTCGCGGTCGGCGACGAGACCGAAGTCGAGGTTCCCGTTGTAAGACATCAGCGTCATGTTCAGCCCGACGCCGTCGACGATGGTCGAGAGCGGGTAGATGCCCTGCATGCGAGCACCGTTCATGTACAGCGGGAACTGCGGACCGGGCACGTTCGAGATGATCACGTTGAACGGCAGGTTGACCCGGTCCATCAGGCGAGCCCGAGCCGCGACCCGGCTCGCCGTCCCGAGCACCGACGGCGGGGTGAACTGGGCGAAGTCCTGCAACAGGCTGGCCGGCAGGGCGCCGTGCTCATGCTTGGCCACGGCCATCTCGCCCTGCATCGCCGCGAGCCGGGCACGCGGGTCGTCGGTGTCGGTCGGGAGGACTGCGACCATCGCAGACACCCGGTTGCCGCCGGCGCCGGACTCGTTCTCGTCGCGGACCGAGACCGGCACCATCGCCAGCAACGGAAGATCCGGCAACGCGTCGTGCTCGATGAGCCAGCGTCGGAGCGCACCCGCACACATCGTCATCACCACGTCGTTGACCGTGGCGCCGAACGCGTTCTTCACGTTCTTCACCGAGCTGATCGGCAATGATCCGAACGCGAACCGCCGGTGCGGGGTGATCACACCGTTGAACGCGGTGCGCGGCGCCTGGACCGCTGGGCGCGAGAGCACGTCGTCGCGTCGCTTGATACCCGGAGCGTTCAGCGCGAAGTTGCGCATGATCGAACCGAGCGCGGGAACGGAGTTGCGTGCGATCCGCATCCCGACCCGCGGCTGAGTCATCGCGCCGAGCATCCCCCGCGCGAACATTTCACGCCGGCTGGGCTCGCGCTCCCACTGCCACGGTGTCGACGGCGGCGGAGTCGGCACCGGTTCTGGTTCGATGTCGAGGAGCACGCCGAGGATCTCCGCGCCCGCGACCCCGTCGATACACGAATGGTGGATCTTGGTGAGTTGCGCGATGTGCCCACCTTCGAGTCCCTCGATGACGTACATCTCCCACAACGGTCGCCGCCGGTCGAGGTGCCGGGCCGCGATACGCACCGCGAGTTCCGCGAGCTGGCCCCGGTCGCCCGGCGGCGGCACCGCGATGTGACGGAGGTGGTACCCGAGATCGAAGTCCGGGTCCTCGATCCAATAGGGATGGTCGATGCCGAACGGCACGTCGACGAGGCGGCGGCGGAACGGCGGGACCAAATGCAACCGCGACTCGATGAGCGCGCGGATCTCCTCGTACCCCACCGGGTGCGGGGCGGTCGCCGGGTCGAACACCGCCAGCGACGCGACGTGCCCGTAGGTCGTGGACGTCTCCATCCGGAGAAAACTGCTGTCGAGTCCCGTGAGCTGTCGCATGGGATGGGCCTCCGAGAGATGCGCTGAGGAACCCAGCCTAAGAGACGACCGGTACTGTTCGCCGCAGTGGCCGCCCTGTACCGAACCATCCGCGCCTTCTGGATCGCGATCTTCGCGGCGGCGCCGGTCGCCTGCGCTCCGATCTACACCGCGACGTGCCAGAACCGCCTCGTGACGTCGTCCGCCGGGCCGGTCACCGATCCGGCGCTGAACGAGATCTCGGGGATCCACGCCGGCGTCCGCAACCCGGGGATCTGGTGGGTCCACAACGACTCCGGCGACACCGCACGCGTCTTCGCCCTCGACGCGACCGGCGCGGTGCGAGGCACGTATTCGTTCCCGGGCACGACCGCCGTCGACTGGGAGGACATCGCGGTTGTCCCCGGTCCCACCACGGGCGCGGGCGCGATCTACGCCGCCGACATCGGCGACAACCCCAAGAACCGGACTGAGGTCCAGCTCTACCGCGTGGTCGAGCCGGACGTCGCGCTCACCGGTCCGGCCGCGGTCGACACCCTCCCGGCGGTCGACACCCTGCACCTCACGTACCCCGACGGTCCCCACGACGCCGAGGCCCTCGTGGTGGACCCGGTCTTCGGGGACGCGGTCATCATCGCGAAGTCGATCACCGGCGGGACGGTGAACGTGTACCAGGCTCCGGCCGATCTCGTGGCCGGCAGCACCACGGCGCTCCTGAAGGTCGGTCAACTCGCGCTGGGCGCCGGCTTCACGAACGCGGTGACCGCGGCGGACGTCACCCTCGACGGCAAAGCTGTCGCAATCCGCACCTACGGAAAGGTCCTGGTGTTCAACCGCGACCCGGAGAAGAAGGTGTGGACGGCACTCGCGGGATCGCCGTGCGCGGCCCCGCTACCGGCCGAAGGCCAGGGCGAGGCCGTCGGCTTCCGGTCCGACGGCCGTCAGTTGGCCACCGTGAGCGAGGGCCTGAACCAGACGTTGCATTTTTCGACCCTGCCCTGACGCTCGGGTCAGTCGGCCTTTTTGGGCTGCGGTCGCCAGAAGACGGCGAGCAACGCGATCGCGCCGCCGACTCCGGCCACCGCGGCGATCAGGATCCCCTGCCAACCGTAGAGCCAGGTCGAGTCGATCTGGTAGTCGATGGACCACTTGAGTGCACCGAGTCCCGCGAGCGCGAACGCCGCCAGCATCAGCGTGAGCACGTACTCGTAGCCCTCGCCCGGCCTGAAGATGAAGAAGCCGTTCTTGAGGTGGTTCGTGATCAGCGCCACGAACATCACCCCGATGACTCCCGCGGCCGCCAGTGGGGTCAGGAAGCCGAGGATCAGCATCACTCCGGCGCCCAGCTCGGTGAGGCTCGCGAGCCAGGCGTGAAGGATTCCCGGCTTCATCCCGAGCGACTCGAACCACCCTGCCGTACCCTGGATCTTGCCGCCCCCGAAAATGTGGTTGTAGCCGTGGGCGATCATCACGACCCCCAACGCGAGACGCAGAATCAGCGCCCCTGCGTAGATCCCCTCGTAGTTGTGCACGACATCCCCTCCGGTGGTTGCGAGCCAGCTGAACCTACTGTGGCGCGCATCTGGGTGCGCGACTTCGCGTTGGCCACCGCGTACCGTGCGCAGTCCCCGACGACTGCGGAGCACTCGTGGATCTCACCACCCTCGAACCGACCTCGATGACCTGTCCCCGCTGCGGCGAATCCTTCGTGCAGCGGCTCTACGGTCCGTGCGCCGGCTGCGTCGGTCAGCTGTACGCCAAGTACCCCGGCGTCGCCCGGGAGATGGAGACCGAGGAGTACGTCCCGAAGATGAACGTCACCCCGAACGCCGTCGCCACCAAGGACTGACCGCCCCCGCCTCCCCATTCGCCGCGACTTTTGGTCTGTGGGGTAGGGGTTGCACCCATGTAGAGACCAAAAGTCGCGGCGGGAAGGGGGGGTAACCTGACGCCGACGT
>JBDUBS010000507.1:0-3288 GCA_040003875.1 Acidimicrobiia bacterium
ATCTCCTTGAGCCGGCCCACGATCCGCAGGTTGCCGTCCTCGCCGAACCGGCCGAGGTCGCCGGTGTGGAGCCAACCGTCGGCGTCGATGGTGGCGGCCGTGGTCTCCGGGTCCTGCCAGTACTCGAGCATCATCGCAGGGGAGCGGCAGACGATCTCGCCGACGCCGTCGGTCGCAGCGTCGATGCGCAGCTCCACATCGGGCGCGGGACGGCCGACCGTCGTGGCGATCACGTCGTCGGGGTCGCCGACGGTGGTGCTGGTGGTGACGCCCGCCTCGGTACTCGTGTAGCGGGTGATCACCGGGCAGCGCAGCGTCTCGCGCATGCGCCGGATGAGATCCGGCGCGATGGATGCGCCTCCGGTGCCGACGACCCGCAGCTCGGAGAAGTCGGTCCGGGCGAGGTCGGGATGGGCGAGGACCATCTCCCACTGGGTCGGTACTCCCGTCCCCATGGTGATGTGCTCGTCGCGGATGAGCCGCAGCGTCTCGGCCGCCGACCACGGCTCGCCGGCGATCACGATCGTGGTGCCGTTGGCCAACTCGTCCCACATCCGGGTCATGTACCCCACGTGGGCGAAGGGGAGCACCACCAATCGGCGGTCGCCGGGCTCGGTGAGTTGGCCCATGTTGGCGCTGATCGCCTGCATGCGTTCGTGGTCGTAGACCGCGCCCTTCGGGGCGCCGGTCGTGCCACTGGTCCAGACGATGCACGCCGGGTCGGTCTCGGCGATGTCGGGTAGCTCGGGCGAGGCGGCCGCACCGAAGGCGTGCTTGAGGTCGTCGACGGGGATCACGTGGCCCGCCGGGGCGCCGTCGCGCACGCCGGCGCCGTCGCCGACCACGGTGACCGCGGGCCGGGTCCGTTCGAGGATGCTGCGCTGCTCCCGCTCGCCGAGGCGGCAGTTGATCGCGGAGGTGATCGCACCTGCCCGCAACGCGCCGAGGTAGCAGCCGGCGAACTTGATCGACGACGCCAACATGAGGCACACGACGTTGCCCGGCTGCACACCGAGGTCGATCAGCGTCGTGGCGAAACCGTCGGCGACCCGATCGAGCCAGGCGTAATCGACGCGCTTCTCGCCGTGGACGTAGGCCTCGCGCTCGGGGTGCGCCGCCGCGGCGCTGCGCAACAGTGCGGCGGTGTGCATCCCGCTCAGCTGCGGAGCTTGCTCAGCAACCGCAGGACCTCGAGGTAGAGCCACACCATGGTCACGGTCAGCCCGAACGCTCCGTACCACTCCATCTGCTTCGGCGCGCCGGAGAAGCTGAGCTGGCGGATCATCTCGAAGTCGAGGAACAGGTTGAGGGCGGCGACGATGCAGATGACGACGCTGACCGCAATGCCGATCGGACTCGGCGAGTTCCAGAAGGTGATGTCGGCACCGAACAAGCTCATGATCATCGTGGCGAAATACATCACGAAGATCCCCGCGGTCGCGGCGATCACCACGAACGTGAACTTCTTGGTGACCTTGACGATGCCGGACGAGAACAGGAAGAGACAGACGAGGAAGACCGCCGCAGTCGCGAGCACGGCTTGGAGCACAATGCCGCTCCACTGGGCGTCGTAGACCTTGGAGATCACCCCGAGGAAGAGTCCTTCGGCCACCGCGTAGAGCGGCGACGTGATGGGCGCGAACTTCGGCTTGAAGATCGTGACCATGGCGAGGCCGAAGCCGACGAGGAGCGCGGGCCACGTCCAGCCGGGCAGCTTGATCTCGCCGAAGGCGGGGATGTGGGTCTTGCCCCACGCGAAGGCAGCGGCGGCCACCACGATGGCCCAGAGGATGAAGGTCTTGGCGAAGGTGCCGCCCGCGGTCATGGTGCGAGTTGCCGTGGGTGCATTCGGTGCGCTGGGCGCGCTCGGCGCGGCGGCGGTGGGTCGGGCCCAACCGGGCTCGAACTCGTCCGCCGCCTGGTCGATGCGTTCGGGGGTCAGAACCGGATTTGCCATACATCCAAGCTACCCGCCGGTACCGCCCGACATCGCTCGCCCCGGGGCGACTCGTCCAATCTGACGAGGCGTTAGATTCCGCCGTTGCCGTCCACGAGCAAGGGGAGCCCCGCATGGCGCGTTTCACCGATCGAGTCGCGATTGTCACCGGTGCGGGGTCCGGTCTCGGCCGGGCGACCGCGGCACTCTTCGCCGCCGAGGGCGCCAAGGTCGCAGTCGTCGACCTCATGGAAGACACGGCGAAGGCCGCAGCCGACGAGATCACCGCCGCCGGGGGCACCGCGGCGGCCTACGCCGCCGACGTGAGCGATGCCGGATCGGTCGAGGCCGCCGTGGCCGCCGTGGCCTCCGACCTCGGCCGGCCCGAGGTCCTGGTGAACTCGGCCGGTATCGGGGGGTTTGCGAAGAGCGAGGAGGAGTCGCCGGACCGCTGGGGATCCATCATCGGCGTCAACCTCACCGGTACCTTCCTGATGTGCCGATTCACACTTCCGTACCTGTTGGACGGCGGCGGGACCATCGTGAACATCGCGTCGAACGCGGGGCTCATGGGGCAGCCGTATTCGGCCGCGTACTGCGCGTCGAAGGGTGGCGTGGTCAATCTCACGCGTGCCCTCGCGGTGGAGTACGTCGACCAGGGCGTGCGGGTCAACTGTGTTGCACCGGGCGGGATGCGCACCCCACTGACCAAGGGCTTCCGCCTGCCCGAAGGCGCCGACTTCGATGTCCTGCGCCCGGTCATGAGTCGCATCGGGGTTTCCGAGCCGGAAGAGGTCGCTGAATGCATCGCTTACGTCGCTTCCGACACAGCGAGATACATGATCGGGTCGATCATTTCGATCGACGGGGGACTGGTGACGTACGGGGGCGGGTTCCCGAAACCGAAGACTTCACCGACGAGCCCCGCAGCGGCTGGCTGAAGCGATGGCGCGACGACTGACCGACTTCACGTCGCTCTGGGACCTGATCGTCCAGCGCGTCGAGGATACGCCCGGCGGACGCTTCGTCATCGACGAGGACGGCCGGACCCTGACGTTCGCGGAGTACCGCGACTCATGTGAGCGGGCGGCCGCGGCACTGGCCGCCCGCGGCATCGGCGAGGGCGACGTGGTCTCGTGGCAACTCCCGACCTGGATCGAGTCGATGGTCCTGGTCGGTGGACTCGCACGGCTGGGGGCGGTGCAGAACCCGATCCTGCCGATCTATCGCGACCGCGAGGTCGGGTTCGTCGTGCGTGAGGCCGGCACCAAGCTGCTCGTCGTGCCCGGCGAGTGGCGCGGGTTCAACTTCGCCGCGATGGCCGAGGCGATCGCGGCGGCGGCGCCGGGCCT
>JBDUBS010000579.1:0-3275 GCA_040003875.1 Acidimicrobiia bacterium
GACCGCCGAGACCGGCGACAAGGGCCAGTTCCTGCTCGGCGACCCGAGCTACGTGTCCTACGACAAGGACATCATCAAGAACCTGAACCTGCCGTTCCAGGTCGTCGTCGGCGGGAGCGAGGCCACGTTGATCACCACGATCGACAAGGCGTTCAAGGACAAGACCCCGCTGCTCTTCTACTTCTACGAGCCGCAGTGGGCGCAGTCGAAGTACAAGCTGGTCACGGTCAAGCTTCCGGACATCACCAAGCAGTGCGAGGTCTCGGCCGCGGACACCGGCAAGGACGGGAAGTACGCGTGTGACTACCCGACCGATCACCTGATGAAGGCCATCAGCGCAAAGTTGAAGGCCAAGAACCCGGCGGTCTTCGCGTTCCTGCAGCGCATGAAGTGGACCGCGGAGGACCAGAACGCGGTCACCACGTACAAGAACCAGGACGGGATGACGATGGAAGCGGCGGCCCAGAAGTGGGTCGACGCGAACCAGGCAACCGTCGCCACCTGGGTGAAGTAGCCCGCAGGAACTCCTGACGGTGGACCGGTCCGATCGACGGGCCGGTCCACCGTCGCGTGTGGGAGGGTGCAGCGCGTGAGCCAGTTCGACTTCATCATCGTGGGGGGCGGGTCCGCAGGGTGCGTGCTGGCCAACCGACTGAGCGCCGATCCGTCGAACCGGGTACTGGTCCTCGAAGCCGGTCGACCCGACTACAAGTTCGACGTCTTCATCCACATGCCGGCGGCACTGTCGTTCCCGATCGGCTCCCGGTTCTACGACTGGAAGTACGAGTCGGAGCCGGAGCCGTACATGAACGGACGGCGGATCTACCACGCGCGCGGCAAGGTGCTCGGTGGCTCGAGCTCGATCAACGGGATGATCTTCCAGCGCGGCAACCCGCTCGATTTCGAACGGTGGGCGGCGGACCCGGGCATGGCGCGCTGGAGCTACGCGCACTGTCTCCCGTACTTCAAGCGGATGGAGAACTGCCTCGCCGGCGGGGACGAGTACCGCGGTGACCACGGACCGCTCGTCCTCGAACGCGGCCCGGCGGAGAACCCGTTGTTCGGCGCATTCTTCGCGGCCGCCGCCGAAGCTGGCTACCCGATCACCCAAGACGTGAACGGATACCAGCAGGAGGGGTTCGCCCGGTTCGACCGCAACATCCAACGGGGCCGCCGCCTCAGCGCCGCCGGCGCGTATCTCCACCCGGTGATGCACCGGTCGAACCTCGAAGTGCGCACCCGGGTCCTCACCACAGGTGTGGTCTTCGACGGCACACGCGCCGTCGGCGTCGAAGTCAGTACCCGTCGTGGGCGGACCGAACGGATCCTCGGTGGCGAGGTGATCCTCTGTGGGGGCTCACTCAACTCGCCGCAGCTGTTGCAGCTCTCGGGAGTCGGCAACGCGACCGAACTCCGCGCGGTCGGCGTCGATCCGGTCCACGACCTGCCGGCGGTCGGGGAGCACTTGCAGGACCATCTCGAGGTGTACATCCAGCATGCGTGCACGCAGCCCGTGTCGATGGCACCGATGCTCAAGCTGTGGCGGCGGCCGCTCATCGGTCTCGAATGGTTGGCGCGGCGGGGACCGGGAACGACGAACCATTTCGAGGCCGGTGGCTTCGTGCGCAGCAACGACACCGTCGCGTACCCGAACGTGATGTTCCACTTCCTGCCGATTGCGATCCGGTACGACGGCACGGTCCCAGAGGGCGGCAGCGGTCACGGATACCAGGTGCACGTGGGTCCGATGTACTCCGACTCACGCGGCTCGGTGAAGATCACGTCGCTCGATCCGCGAGTGAAACCGGCGCTGCGCTTCAACTACCTCTCGACCGAGACCGATCGCACCGAATGGGTGGAGACGATCCGGGCGGCGCGCGAGATCCTCGCCCAGCCGGCGTTCGGCCCGTACGACGGCGGCGAACTCTCGCCCGGTTCCGCAGTGGAGACCGACGAGCAGATCCTCGACTGGGTCGCGAAGGATGCCGAGACTGCGCTGCACCCTTCCTGCACTGCGCGCCTCGGCGTCGACGACACGTCGGTGATCCACCCCGACACGTTCCGCGTCCACGGTGTCGACGGGTTGAGGGTGGTCGATGCCAGTTCGATGCGGTACGTCACCAACGGCAACATCTACGCGCCGGTGATGATGCTGGCCGAGAAGGCCGCCGACGCGATCCTCGGAAACGAGTTCCTCCCCGCGGATCCGGTCGACTTCTACCGCCACGAGGCGGGAGCCGCGTGATGGACGAGGTCGGTCTGTACATCGACGGTGCGCAGGTTCCGGCCGGCTCGGGCGAGTCGTTCGTGACGACGAACCCCGCGACACGCCAGTCGATCGCCACCGTCGCCCATGCGGATACCAGCGACGTGGACCGCGCGGTCGCGAGCGCCCGCCATGGGTTCGCGGAATGGTCGGCGCGCACCGGCGCGGAGCGCGGTCGGGTGCTCCTGCGGGCCGCCGCGATCCTGCGCGAACGCAACGACGAACTCGCGCACCTCGAAGTCGTCGACACCGGCAAGCCCATCGCGGAGGCGTCCACCGTCGACGTGATCTCCGGTGCCGAGTGCATCGAGTATTTCGCCGGCGCGGCAGCCACGATCCACGGCGAGTACTACGACCTCGGAGGGCCGTTCGCCTACACGCGGCGTGAACCGCTCGGTGTGTGTGTGGGCATCGGTGCGTGGAACTATCCGATCCAGATCGCGTGTTGGAAGTCGGCGCCCGCGCTCGCGTGTGGGAACGCGATGGTGTTCAAGCCGTCGGACCTCACGCCCCTCAGTGCGATGAAGTTGGCCGAGATCTACACGGAGGCCGGCATCCCGGCGGGCGTGTTCAACGTGGTCCAGGGCGATCGGCGCACGGGCGACGCGCTGGTGCATCACCCCGATGTCGCGAAGGTTTCGCTCACGGGGTCGGTGCCGACGGGCAAGGCGATCATGGCCGCGGCCGCCGAGACGCTGAAGATCGTGACCCTCGAACTCGGCGGGAAGTCGCCGCTCGTGGTGTTCGAGGACGCCGACGTGGAGCAGGCGGTCTCGGCGGCGATGCTCGCGAACTTCTACACCCAGGGCGAGATCTGCTCGAACGGCACGCGCGTCTTCGTCCATCGGCAGGTCCACGACGCGTTCGTCGACGCATTACGAACGCGCACCGAGAGGATGACGATCGGTGATCCACTTGATCCCACGACCGACGTCGGAGCGTTGATCTCCGAAGCGCACATGAACAAGGTGCTCGGGTACGTCGATGCGGGAGTCGAGGCGGGCGCGCA
>JBDUBS010000015.1:0-3267 GCA_040003875.1 Acidimicrobiia bacterium
TCACAGCAATCCTCGCGTGAGGCGGTCGAGCTCCTCGAGGTGCCGGCGGCTCAATCGAGCCAAGCGCCGTGCACCGAGGGCGGTGAGTCGCAGGCGGACCACGCGGTGATCGTTGCGGTCGCGTTCTCGTCGCACCAGACCCGCTTGCTCAGCACGGTCCACGAGCCCGACGGCGCTGTGGGGACGAAGCAGCAGGGAGGCGGCGACCTCGCCCACCGTCGGGCCTCGCCCTCCGTCATGCCCGCGTATCGCGAGGAGGAGCTGATGTTGGGCCGGCGTCATCCCGAGCGCACCGGCCTGCTCCTCGCTCCAGCGCATGAACCGACGGAGTTCCGTCCGAAACGTGAGGAGCCGCCGGTAGTCACGGCCCGTGAGCTCGTCGGTTGCCACCACGGAAATACATCGTACTACGATATGCCTCGTGGCGACGCCCCGATTCCGGAACGTCCTCGACGGCGTCTTCCTTGGCATGCAGGCGCGCGTCATCGGTCTCGTGATCCTCGTCGGCTTCGCGGCCGGCCTCGTCGGTGCGTTGTATCTCTTGGTGCTCCATCTTCTCCAGCACATGCTGTGGCCGACCGAGTGGAGTGGCATCATCGGCTTCGCGATCCTCGGCGGCGTCGGCCTCGTCGCTGCCCTCGTCACCCACTTCGTCGGCAGCTCCGGTGATGTCGAGCTCATGGTCGACAACATCCACGTCTCGGGCTCCGCGGCCGGCGTACGGATGCTGCGATCGCTGATCCCGATCTCGTGGCTCTGCATCGCGTCGGGCGGGGGCATGGGGCCGGAGGCGCCTCTGGTCCAGACCACGGGCACCCTCGCGTCCTGGGCCGCCCAGCGCGCCGGCCTGGTCGTTCGAGAGTCGCGCGTCCTCACGATCGCTGGAATGGCCGCCGGGTTCACCGTCCTCTTCGGTGCGCCCCTCGGCTCCGCGATCTTCGCACTGGAGATGCTGCACCGACAGGGACTGCAGTACTACGAAGCCCTCCTCCCGGCCGTCCTCGGATCACTCGCGGGCTACACCGTGTACGTCGCCGCGACCGGCGCAGACCTCGAGCCCATCTGGCACCTCGCGGCACCGGCATCGCTCCGGCCGAGTGATCTCGCGTGGGCCTTGGTAGCAGGGGTCGGCGGCGCTCTCATCGCAGTCGCGTTCACCTACCTCAGCACGCTGCTTCGCGCGGGAGCGCGGCGGCTCCACCCCGGGCTCCGGCCGGTCATCGGCGGCCTGCTCCTCGCCGCGCTCGGACTCGCGTCGGCGTACTCGCTCACCTTCGGCGAGGTGCAGATCAACGAAATCCTCGACCACCACGGAGGCACCGTCGCGTTCTTCGCGCTCGCGGCGCTCGCCAAGCTCGCCGGAACGTCGGTCACCCTGTCCTCCGAATGGCGCGGCGGCTTCATCATTCCGCTCTTCTTCATAGGCGCATGCCTCGGCCGCGCAGTCCACATCATCGCTCCGGGTACCAACGAAGCGGTGATGATCGCCGCCTTCATGGCCGCGGCGAACGCGGGTGTCACCAAGACCCCACTCGGATCCACCCTGGTCGTGACCGAGATGTCGGGCTTCAGGCTGCTGCCGACAACGCTGCTCGCCACCATGGTCTCCTTCATGCTGACCAGCGAAGTCGGTCTCATACATACCCAACGAGAGCGAGACACCGTCGGCGAAGACTCACTCTGAGCAGTCGCAACCTCATGGCTGGCGCGTGGTGGTCAGCCCGGCGTCGGCGCGGCTCGACAGGTTGGCATCCAGTCGGTATCGAGCAACCGGCGGGCCAGGACACCGGCCATACGCGCGGCGTGCGACTTGGCGCGTTCGGCGACGGGCCCTCGCCAACCGGCGTCGACGGATTCGACAAAGAGCCCCACCCACCGGTCGAAGAGCTCGGGCCGAAACGACTCGATCGCATGGACCTCGTCGTGTGCGTGGAGGATGTATCCGTCGTACCCCGGCTCGCCGAGCAGCACCCGACACCAGTAGTCGATCAGCTTCGGAATGTGCGTTGTCCAGTCGACCTCGGCCACTTCGTCGAACACGGGACCGAGGAGATCGTCGAACACGATCTCCCGGTAGAAGCGGATCACCAAATCATGGATCTGCGACCTCGAGTCGAGGTCTCGGGTCGGCGGCGTCTCATGTACATCCAACCGCTCGGGCCGATCCTGCATCATCTCGGTGTCTCGACTCTGGGTCCCGGCTGAAACCACGCACTCGTCTTCATCGGCATGACGTACCGATCGAAATGATCGAAGTTGCGCGACCAGAGTTCGTCCACGTCGCGTGTCTCCTGGCGGGTGAACGGTACGTCGGATGCCCGCGTGTACTCGCGAACGTCGTCCACCGACAGCACGGTCGGGAGGACGCAAGCGAACGCCGGGTTCGCCAAGACGCCCGCGATCGCTGCCTGTCCGATCGTGCGTCCGGTCTCGGGGGTCCAGAGAAACGCGAGCGTCTCGGCCTTCTCGAAGTTGTCGAGCATGTTGTGGCGGACGCGATGAGCTCGATGGTCACCGGCGGAGAAGACAGTTTCGCTCGTGATCTTGGCGGAGAGCGTGTCGGATGCGTGTGGAACCCGAGCGATCAACGACACGTCTCCATCGCGGACGCGGGCGCACGCGGCGAACGTTCGCCCTGGTTCTTGTTCGAGGACGTTGAACACCGTCTGGAGCGCGGCGATGGGCCGTTCGTCGATCGAGCGGATCCCTTCGTCAATCCAGCCGATCGCGGGCCCGAGCGAGACTCCGAGCTCGCGGACCTTCCCTTCCTCGCGCAAAGACACCAGCGCTTCCCAGAGATACTCGTCGGCGATCGGTTCCATGGACGGGTTGTGAAGCTGAAGTAGATCAATGCATTCGATCCCGAGACGCGTCAGCGACGCCTCCACTTGCGCGCGGACTGACTCCGGTCGCCAGTCGTGTGGTCGTTCGGACTGTCGCCCAAATCTGCGCTCCGCGCTGATGTCGTATCCGACCTTCGTCGTGACGACGAGATCGTCGTCCGCTCGCAGGTACCCGCGCAAGATCGATTCCCCCGCTCCGTCCGCGCCGTACACCGGCGCGGTGTCGAAGAAATTGACCCCTGCATCCAACGCCGCTCGGATCAGGTCGTGCGGGTCGTCAGCTCGGCCCCACCAGTCGCTGACAAGTGTCCACGTCCCGAACCCGACCTCGGAGATCATGAGCTCGGTGTTTCCCAATCGGCGGCGACGCATGGAGCGCATCCTCTCCTCGATGACTGCTCGATCACTGCTCGGCGAGCAGACC
>JBDUBS010000471.1:0-10992 GCA_040003875.1 Acidimicrobiia bacterium
ATCGTTTCACCACGAGCGACGGCACCTCGCTCCTCTCGTTCCCCGACAACTCGTCGGCCCTCGCCGGTGCGTTGCAGGGAACGACCGTGCGCTTCACCGGCGCGCAGGCCACCGCCGCCAACGGCGGGACCGCGCCCCGGTTGTTCGCGCCGAGCACGTGGCAGCCCGGAAGCAGCTACTCCCACCTCGACGACGCCACCTACCCGGCGGGGAACCCCAACTCGCTCATGACACCGTCCATCGGTGCCAACGAGGTCATCCACTCACCGGGCCCGGTCACGCTCGGGATCTTCGCTGACACCGGATGGAACGTCAGCCCGACGATCTCGGTCGGTGGCGCGAGCGTCGTGGAAGGCAAGAGCGGCTACCGCAACCTCCGGTTCAACGTCGCCCTGTCCGCGCCTACCAACCACACGGTCACCGCGCACTACGCCACCGGTAACAGCACGGCGGTCGCGCCCACCGACTACACGGCAGTCTCGGGCACCGTCTCCATCCCCGCCGGCTCGACTACCGGTTCGATCAACGTGCCCGTCCGAGGTGACAACACCGTCGAGTCGACGGAGAAGTTCGCCATGGTCCTCAGTTCGCCCAGCGGCGCGAACCTGGGTCGGAAGTCCGTCTCCGGTTCGATCATCGACGACGACTTCGAGTCCGGGGTCCAGATGTCGGTCGGCAACGCCGCCATCGAAGAAGGGACGACCGGGACTCGGACCCTGCGGGTGACCGTCACGCTCTCGGCCACGAGCACCCACGCGACCAGCGCCAGCTTCGCCACGAGCGACGGCACCGCAACGGCCGGGGTCGACTACACCGCGACCTCGGGAACGGTGCACATCGCGGCCGGTTCCAATCGGGCCACGATCTCGATACCGGTGTCCGCCGACACGACGACCGAAGCCAACGAGTCGATCCACATCACCCTGAGCAACCCGGTCGGACTCGTGCTGCGCCGCTTCAACGGCACCGGCACGATCAACAACGACGACTGAGGCCGCGACGGGAGGCCGCGACGGAAGGCCGCGACGGAAGGTCGCATCGGCGCCGGCCCCGCCTCCGTCAGGTCGCCGCAGGCTGCGGCGTTCGATCCGCCCTGAGCGGGCGCACCCCCGCGCCGGTGAGAAGTGTGCGGCGGCGGCTACGCCAGGGAGTCGGAGGATGTGACCGAGGACCGATCGTCGGTGCTCGGCACGATCGCCTCGCCGCGCATGAACGCGTTGAGCGCGGCGGTGAGCTCGATCCGGTCGACCGGCGCGGGAGTCGGACGCAGTGGACGGCCGTATCCCATACCCGGGCGAGCCTGGGTCGGGTGGGTCGTCGAGCCTTTCGCCGGCCTACGCATGTGCTCCTCCGCGGGAACCTCGGGATGAAGTTCACTCTCCGCAGTCATTATCGGGAGAAACGGCGAACAGGCAAGGGGGCTCATCGGACCATTTCCGCCACGGAGCGTGGACAAACTGGGGCAGGAAACCCGGACCGGACGGGCGACCAACGGGGATCGACGACCCGATGGACGCGCCCAGACCTCACGAAGCGTGGCAACTCGCAACAGATCACCCAGAGTGGGATTCTGGCCCCGACGACCACAACCGTCACCTCCGCCACACGGCCCCCGCCGGTGGGGGCCGAAGGCGAGGGCTTCGCCGATGCGGATCAACCGAAGAAGATCGTCACCACGGTGCCGCGCGGCACCTCGTCGCCGCCGGCGGGCGGCGCCTGGGCCAGCACCTTGCGCTTCTTGGTGAACACCCCGGACGCGTTGATCTCGACGCCGGCGTCGGTGGCCGCCGTCGTGGCCTCCTCGATGGTCATGCCGACAAAGTTCGGGATCGCGACCAGGTCCTTGCCCTTGCTCACGACCACCTTGACCGCCGAATCGCGCGGGGCCTCGGCGCCGGTGGCCGGTTCAGAACGGATCACCTTGCCGCTCGCGACCGTGTTACTGAACTCGTCGACGCGCTGGGTGCCGAGCTTGGCGACCTTCAAGGCCGCCACCGCTTCGTCGTAGCTCTTGCCCACCACGTTCGGGACGACGCGCGGCCGCGGTCCAGTGGACACGATCACGCGGATCGTGTCGTCGGGCTGGGCCGTGCCGGTCGGGTCGGTACGTACCACCTGTCCGGCAGGCACGGTCTCATTGGTGCGCGGCAGCACCTCGGGAACGAACAGCGGGTCGAGGAGCACGTGCATCTCGGCCTCGGTCTTCCCCACTACCGCAGGAATCGCGATCGGCTTCGGGCCCTTCGAGACCACCACGTGGATCGTCGATCCCTGGCTCAGGAAACCACCCGGTTCCGGGCTCTGTCCGATGACGGTGCCCTTCGGGTCGTCCGAGCGGCGCTGCTCGAACGAGAACAGGAACTTGTCGTCGAAGGCCTTTCCCCGGGCAAGGGGTTCTTTCATCCCGACGAGCAACGGAACCGTCCGGGTCGGACCCGCGGTGGGACGGGCGAACACGAATGCCACCGCGGCGAGCGCCACGATCACCACGGTTGCGAGTACCAATGGGCCGACCGATCGGCTGCGTTGGGCCACCCGCACCGACGCGACCTGGCGCGAGGCTCCGGCGGTGGTCGCCTTCTCGTCCTGGTCGAACAACGGCGAGCGGGTCCGTGCTTGCACTACCTGGGTGGGGTGCGGATCGTCGGCGACCTCACCGAGTCCCGCGAGCGCAAGTGGACCGGGTGGCGGCAGCGTCTCGGCTACCTCGCTGATCGCGGCGCGGAGTTCGTCGGCCGTCGTGTACCGCTCAGCCGGGTCGGCGGCGCACGCGCGCTGCACGATCGGCACCAACGCACCGAGCGAGTCGGGGACCGCGATCGTCGACGCTTGGCGCATCCCGAGCGTGCCCATCGGCGAATCGCCGACCATCGGCACCGTGCCGGTCACGCTCTCGACCATCACCAGACCGAGTGCATACACGTCGGCCCGCCCGTCGAGCGGTGCACCCGTGGCCTGCTCGGGCGCCGCGTACCGGGCGGTGCCGAGCATGGTGCCCGCAGGTTCGGTCCAACTCGCCTCCGCGAGCGCGCGGGCGAGCCCGAAGTCGGCGACCCGAACGATGCCGTGCTCGTCGAAGAGGAGGTTGGCCGGTTTGATGTCGCGGTGCACGAGGCCGCGGCGGTGCGCGTAGTCGAGCGCACCCGCGACCTGACCGCCGACGTGCGCGGTCTGGGCCGGACTCAGTCGCGTACCCCGGTCGAGCATGCCGCGCAGCGAGCCACCGGCCAGGAGTTCGAGGACCATGAACGGCACTTCGTCCTCGCCCCAGTCGTAGACCGCCATCACGTTGGGGTGATGCAACGACGCCGCGAGTTGCGCCTCGGACCGGAACCGCCGCAGGAAACCGGCGTCCTCGGCCAGCGCAGCATGAAGCACCTTCACCGCGACGCGACGGCGAAGGCGGACATCGTCGGCCACGTACACGCGTCCACTCGAACCAGAACCAATGGCGCCAAGCAGGCGGTAGCGACCAGCGAGCACACGACCGACGAGGTCGGCAACCGTGCTTCCGGCCATCCCACCACGGTACCGGCCGGTATGTCCGGATCCGCGGCACCCGAACGCACGTACCTCTCCGAGCGCGCGAATGTGACGGCGACCACGCGCGAGCTGATGGCCGGGTGGCACCGAACGCGCAGTACCGTGCCATTCGTGGATGACGGTCCCCAGCCTCCGGCCCGTACGACGTCGAGCCCGGCCGCGGGGCGCACCAAACCGCCCCTCTTCCGTCACCCCAAACGGGTCGCAATCGTCGGCAGCGGCCTGTTCGTGGTCGCCGCTCTGGTCGCCGGCGCGATCGGCAGCGCCGACACGTCCAACCTCCTCTCGAGCGAACGTCAGCCCAAAGAAGTGCAGGGCTTCAGCCCTCAGCAGGGCGCAATCGTCCCGCCCAACACTCCGATCACCGTCGACCTGAAGGACGACCTGATCGGTGAGCTCACGATCTGCGGCCCGAACCCCACCGACTGCACGCCGATCCCGCTCGACCAGATCCGGTTCGTGCCGGGGCTCGGACAAATCACGTTCAAGCCGAGCGAGAACACCGACGTCACCGAGTACCCGACCGGACCGGTGACCGTCCGGGTCGACTACCACCTCCAGGGGAGCCAAGGCGCCGAGCCGGGCAGCTACACCTGGAGCTTCCTCTCCAAGGCGTAGGACCACCCGGCGCCGCGCGCCCGCGCTATCCGACGGCGAAGGTCGCGTAGCCCTTGATCGCCGCACCGCCGCCGACGCGCGTCGCCACCAGTTCGAGCTCGACCGTCTTCGCGGCGTCGTCCCGGCCGACGATCGCGCCCGAACACACGAGCCGATCACCGGGCCATACCTGTTCCCGGAACTGCACCCCGAACTGGCGGATGTTGTGCGGACCGAGCCAGTCGGTCGCGTAGCTCGCGAGGATGCCGGCCTGGAGCATGCCGACCGAGAACGCGCCGGGATAGCCGGCCGACTGCGCGAACTCGTCGTCGTGGTGGATCGGATTGAAGTCGCCCGACGCGCCCTGGTAGGCGACGATGTCGGTACGAGAGATCGGTCCGTACTCGCGATCCGGGGCGGCCGTCCCGATGGTGAGGTCGTCGAAGTTGGTCATCGTGCACCTTCCGAGGTCGCGGGCTTGCCGGTCTCGATCGCAGTGGACTTCGCCTCGGCCACGAGCGCGCCGGACTCGTCGCGGAACTCCGAGATCGTGATGACGAACGTCATCGTGCCGCCGCGCTTGCCTTCCTTCTCGTAGATGTCAGCCACGCGCGTCTGCACGGTGAGCTTCGTGCCCGCCTCGGGCGGTGGACCGTGGAACGTGTACTCCTGGCCGCCGTGGAGCAGGCGCCGGAGATCCATCTTCACCTTCGAGAACACCGACTGGCCGCGCGGCGACCAGAACGACACCGTGGTGAGGAATGTCGGCGGGATCACCGGCGTGGCCGAATCCAGGTAGTCGGCATGCTCGGACTTCGTAGCCCGAGCGAACTCGCGGACCTTCCCGTACTCGACGACCATCGTGAACGGATCGTCGGTGGTGCCGATCGCTGACTTGTCGACCATACCTACTCCTCGGAAGCTTGCGGACCGTGTTCGAGCAGAAGCAGGAACGCGGCTTCGTCCAACAACGTCACACCCAGTTGCTCGGCCTTCGCGAGCTTGGATCCGGGATTCTCACCGACGAGGACGTAGCTCGTCTTCTTCGACACGCTGCCCGTGACCTTCCCACCCCGGGCGCGGATCTCGCCTTCGGCCTCCTCCCGGGTCATGCCCTCGAGCCCCCCGGTGAGCACGAAGGTCCGACCGGTCAAGGTCTGGGGGGCATCCGACACCTCGACTGCCGGCGCCGTGAAGTTCACGCCTGCCGCCCGCAGCTTCTCGATGAGTGCCCGGTTGGTAGGAACCGAACACCACGCGAGCAGGCTCTCTGCGATCACGGGGCCGACACCGTCCACCGCGGTCAACTGTTCGACGCTCGCGTGGGTGATCGCGTCGAGATCGGGAAACGCGCGGCTCAGCGCGGCCGCCGCGGTCGGTCCGGCATGACGGATCCCGAGACCCACGATCACGCGCGTGAGGGGCCGGGCCTTCGATTCCTCGATCGCCCGGAGCAGGTTGTTCGCCGAGATCTCGCCCATGCGTTCCAGCGCGACGAGTTGGTCGTGTTCGAGCGAGAAGATGTCACCCGCGTCCTGCGCCAATCCGGCGTTCACCAACTGGCGGACGCGTTCCTCGCCGAGTCCTTCGATGTCGAGGCCGCCCCGACCGGCGAAGTAGATGATCTTCTGCTCCCGCTGCATCGGGCAGTCGGCCGAGACACACCGACGGTCGACCTCACCCTCGAGGTGCACCAGCGGTTGACGCAACGGGCACGGACAGATGACAGGGAACTTCCACTTGCGGGCGCTCTTCTTCCGTAGCGACAACACCGGACCGACCACCTCGGGGATCACGTCACCGGCCTTGCGGACCACCACCGTGTCGCCGACACGCACGTCCTTGCGCGCGACCTCGTCGGGGTTGTGGAGCGTCGCCATCTGCACCGTGGAACCGCCGACGAAGACGGGCTCGAGTAACGCAAACGGAGTCGCCCGGCCCGTGCGCCCGATGCTCACCATGATGTTCTTGAGGAGGGTCGTCTTCTCCTCGGGTGGGAACTTGAACGCGATTGCCCAGCGCGGCGCGCGACTCGTGTGGCCCATCTCCGCGCGCTGGTGGAGGGAGTCGACCTTCACCACCGCGCCGTCGATCTCGTAACCGAGCGAGTGACGGTCGGTCTCCATCTGCACGCAGAACTGGTGGACCGCGTCGATGTCGGCGAGGCGCTGGATGTGGGGATTCACCGGCAGGCCGAGTTCGCGGAGCCAGTCGAGGGTGTCGTGATGGTTCGCGAGCTTCGGGCCGCCCACCAGGGCGCCGGGCTGGTAGCAGAAGAGCGAGAGTCTGCGGCTCGCAGTGACGCTCGGATCGATTTGGCGCAAGGACCCCGCCGCCGCGTTACGAGGGTTCGCGAAGAGCCGTTCCTCACGTTCCGCCTGGCGCTCGTTGAGTTCGGTGAACGCGGCGAGCGACATGAACACCTCGCCCCGCACCTCCAACGTCGTCGGCACCCGCTTACCCCGCAGGCGCGTCGGCAGATCGCCGATGGTCAACACGTTCGCGGTGACGTCTTCTCCCGCCTCGCCGTTGCCTCGGGTGGCGCCACGCACGAGGCGGCCATCCTCGTAGAGGAGCGAGATCGCGAGGCCATCGAGCTTCGGTTCGCCCACGTACTCGACCGACTCGGTGACGAGCCGACCGATGCGTTCACCCCAGGCCTCGAGGTCGTCGCGCGAAAACGCGTTGTCGAGCGACAACATCGGCTGGAGGTGGCGGACCTCGGAGAACGGTGTCGGCACCATGGCCGCGCCGGGTTTCTGTGTCGGCGAGTCGTCGGTGACGAGATCGGGGAACTCGGCCTCGATCGCCCGCAACTCGTTGAGCAACTCGTCGTACTCGGCGTCGGTGACGTCGGGCTCATCGTGGCCGTAGTACCGCTCGTCGTGGTACCGAATCTGTTCCGCCAACTCCGCGCTACGTCGGACCTGCGCCTTCGGTGCCGCCATGCCCTCGACTCTAACGACGGGGTGCGACCCGACGCGAGCCGATGGTCCGGGTTGCTAGGCGCCGGCGGTGAGGCGGGCCGCGGCCCGTTGTGCGGCGACGCGTTCTGCGAGCTCGGAGGCGAGCCGCAACGCGTGCTCGGCTTGCGAGTGGCCGTGGTTGACCAGACCGCACGCGGGGGTCACGATCGCCTGGCTGCGGATCCGCAACGGCTCGCACCCCCGGCGGGTGAGCTCACACCAGACGCCCACCAGCTCCCGCCAGAGGGGATCCGCACTCTCGCCGATGGGGCGGTCGGTCGGGACCGCGCCCCACGCGATCCACCCGTCGGCGTCGAGATGGCGCACGAGCGTTCCCACATCGTCCACGAGCCGCGCCGAGACGGGGACACCCAACACCGTCGGCCCGGCCTCGAACGCGAGACGGATGTCGCCGTCACCGCACACATGCACGCCGGTCTCGGCCGAACTCGCAGCGAGCGCACTGGAGAGGACGTCGATCGCGCTCTCACGCTCGATCGGACCCTCCTCGCGGCTCCACAGCACGAGGGCGGGCTCGTCGAGGAACAGCAACGGCCGCACACCCCGCAGCCGCCGGGCGAGCAACGACTCGAGCGCACCGATCCAGCACTCGACCGTCTCCAACGACCGTTCGAACGCCACCGCCGGCGCGACCCCGGCCTGCACGAGTGCCACGCCCAGGGTCAGCGGACCGACCACTTGGGCTTTCACCCGCTGCAGCGGTATCTCGCTCGTGGCGGCGACGTCGAGGAATCCGAGCAGGCCCGAATGCGACGCCTCGGTGAACTCGGCGACGATCGGCTCACCCACGCGCGCCAGGTCGACCACGATCGACCCGTCGGGCGCGATGGTGACCTCGGGCAGCGCGACCGCCCACTGCGCGACGACACCTTCGCGAGGCGAAGCGAGTTGCGGGATCGCAGGCAGGTCGGGCTGCGTGCGGAGGACGAGCGCCGCGGCATCGCGAGCATCCGCGAACGGAAGACTCCCGATCCCCGTTGCCAGCCCTGTCGGGAACACTCCACCGTGCAGGCTTGGGGCCATACGATTCCTAGTATACGAACGCCTCGTTCGCACTCTCCGACGCGGAGCGCGCTTCCTCTGATGAACATCTGGTTCCTGCGCGCGATCTGGATCAGCCTGCCCGTGACCGCGGGCGGCGCATTCGTCGACGCGATCGCACCATGGCCGACTGCTGCGCGCGTCGTCGCCGCGATGCTCGCATGGGTCGGATGGACGGTGGTGCTCCTGGCCACCCTCGTGCCGCGCCCGGTGTCGCTCACCGTCGCGCGATTCGGAATACCAATCGCATTCGCAGCTGCGGTGGCGGTCGCGTTCACCGGCCGGACGTCGACGCTCGGTTGGGTCGTCGTCGTGGGCCTGACCGCGATCGCGTGTGGGCTCGGTACCCGGGGCGAGTTCGCGCGGCAATGCGTACAGGGCGCCGCCTACGGGGATGAGGAACGGTTCCCGCTCAGGGTGCCACCCGCGGTGACGTTCCCGATCTCACCCGTCGCGATCGCGATCGTCGGGGCGGCGGTCGTCGTCGGTCCGCTCCTCCTCGCCCACCGCGAGTGGGGGGCCGGGATCGTCGTGATGGTCTTCACCCTCCCGGCCTCGTATTTCGTTGTCCGCCTCGTGCACCAGTTGGCGTGCCGGTTCGTGGTGCTGGTGCCCGCCGGCATGGTGATCGCCGACCCGCTGACGCTGACTGATCCGGTGCTGTTCCCGCGAG
The DNA here is from genome assembly GCA_040003875.1 of Acidimicrobiia bacterium. Taxonomy (GTDB): domain Bacteria; phylum Actinomycetota; class Acidimicrobiia; order IMCC26256; family JAENVU01; genus JAENVU01. The sequence continues at coordinate 8,842 of JBDUBS010000471.1, forward strand.
CCCGGATCATGGGGTTCGGCCCCGCCGACCCGAGTCGCCGACCCCCCGAAGGAGCGGTCGACCTGCGACTCGGTGCGTCGTTCGGCTCCTGCGCGTTGTTGCTCTCCGACGACGCCGACATCGTGCGCCGGGTACGCAACGAGGGCATCACCACGCGCACGAACCTCCTCCTCGTCACACCCACGGCCGCAACGCGCCTCTTCGAGCGTGCCCGCGCGCACCGGATCCACGTCCGCACCGACTGACGGACCACGACGCGCGGGTTCAGCAGGCGATGGCGCTGCCGAGCACCCGGTCGTCGTCGAACAGCGCAATGGTCTGCCCCGGCGCCACCCGCGCCTGCGGGGTGTTCCACTCCACGCGGTCGCCCTGCCACACGCCGTCCTGGACCGCGCCGTGGGCGCGGACCTGCACCGCGACCTCAGTGCCGGCGACGATCGGCATGCCGGTGAACGTGACCCGCTCCACCAGCGCACGCGCGCGGAGGAGATCGGTCGGTTCGCCTACGGTCACCGTCGCTGTCGTCGCGTCGACGTCCACCACATAACGCCGCTCGCCCACCGCGACCGAGAGCCCGCGCCGCTGGCCGACCGTGAAGCTGCGCACGCCGTCGTGGTCGCCCAGCACCGCGCCGTGCATGTCGACGATCCGGCCCGGGGTCGAAGGAACACGCGCGTCCAGGAACGCGGTGCGCCGACCGCGGGTGATGAAGCACACGTCCATGCTCTCGGCCTTGGCTGCGGTCCGCAGCCCGAGCCGCGCCGCGTGAGCGCGCACATCGGCCTTGGTCATCTCGCCGACGGGCAGCATCGTCATCTCGAGCGCCTCCTGCCCGAGCACCGCAAGCACGTACGACTGGTCCTTCGCGGGATCCTCGCCGCGGCGGAGCTCGGCGTGGCCGGTGGCGTCACGCGTGATGCGCGCGTGATGGCCAGTCGCCACCGCGTCGAACCCCATTGTGAGGGCACGGTCGAGCAGACGGCCCCACTTCATGGAGCGGTTGCACTCGATGCAGGGATTCGGGGTCCGTCCGGCGGCGTAGTCGGCCACGTACGGCTCCACCACGTGGGCAGTGAACTCGTCGGCGAAGTTGAACACGTAGTGCGGGATGTCGAGTTGCGCGGCGACGCGGCGCGCGTCCTCGACGTCGGAGACCGAGCAGCACCCGGAGTCACTGTCGCCGCCCCAGAGCTTGAGCGTCACGCCAGTGACATCGTGACCTGCGTCGCGTACGAGCGCGGCCGCGACCGACGAATCGACCCCGCCGCTCATCGCGACGAGCACGCGGCTCATGCGGTCACCGAGGCTCGGAGTCGGGCCACCGTTGCGGGGATCAACGCCAGCGCGCAGTCGATGTCGGCATCGGTCGACGCGTAGCCGAGACTCAGCCGGATCGATGCGGTCGCGTCGGCGCGGTCCATGCCCATCGCTGCGAGCACGTGCGAGATCTCGGTCGCGCCCGACGAGCACGACGAGCCGGCGGCGGCATCGAGGCCCTGCTGGTCGAGGAGCAAGAGCAGTGCCTCGCTCTCGATGCCGGGGAAGCCGACGTGCAGATGACCCGCGGTGGTGTGGTCCTGGTCGCCGTTCACAAAGGCGTCCGGGACGGTTGCGAGCAGACCGGCGCGCAGCCTGTCGCGCAGGCCGTGCAACCGAGCGTCTTCCGCCGTCCGACCTTCGTGGGTCACGCGCAACGCGGTCGCGAGCGCGACCACGCCTGCGACATTCACGGTGCCGGCACGTAGCCCGCGTTCCTGTCCGCCGCCCTCGATCTCGGCGTCGACCGCGATGCCGTCACGCACGACGAGCACCCCGACACCCTTGGGTCCGCCGAACTTGTGGCCGGAGATCGCGATGAGGTCGAAGTCTGCGGCGAGCACGCCCACATCAACCCACGGCACCGCCTGTACCGCGTCCGTGTGGAGCCGGGCACGCGGGGCGAGGCGGCGGACGAGCGCGGCCACCTCGGGGAGCGGTTGGATGCTGCCCACCTCGTTGTTGACCCCCATCACCGAGACGAGCGCGGTGCGGTCGTCGAGGTGGGTGCCCAACGCGTCGAGGTCGACGATCCCGGCGGCGGTGACCGGCGCGATGGCAACCCGGAATCCCTCGGTGCCAAGCCGGGCGGCCGCAGCCAACACACCCTTGTGC
>JBDUBS010000630.1:0-3260 GCA_040003875.1 Acidimicrobiia bacterium
GTCCCTGCGCCTCGATACTGCGTTCGACTTCGAGCTCGGCCAGGTAGCCGGTCTGGTCGAGCATCGCCTCGATCACACCGCCGACACCGAGGGCATCGGCCGACTCCTCGAGCCCGACCATCACTTCCATCAAGTCCTTGATACCGCCGAGCGCGCGGCCGGTGACCCCGGCCACTGCGGCCTCCCGCAGCGCATCCCGGAACACGATGTTCGCGCCCTGCGCGTACGCCTCGACCTTGCGCACCGACGTGTCACCGACACCGCGCTTGGGGACGTTGACGATCCGTTTCCAGCCGACCTCGTCGTCGGGGTTGGAAAGCGCCCGTAGGTACGCCAGCGCGTCCTTGATCTCACGCCGGTCGTAGAACTTCGTGCCGCCGACGATGCGGTACGGGATCCCGGACCGCACGAAGGACTCTTCCACCACGCGGCTCTGCGCGTTCGTCCGGTAGAAGATCGCGACATCCGAATAGCGGATGTGTTCGACGTCCACCAGCCGGTCGATCTCCGAGACGATGAACTGGGCCTCGTCGTGCTCGTCTTCCGCGTGATACCTCGTGATGAGTTCGCCGCCGGCTTGTTCGGTCCAGAGGTGCTTCGGCCGCCGCGCCGCGTTGTTCGCGATGACTGCGTTGGCCGCATCGAGGATCGTCTGGGTCGACCGGTAGTTCTGGTCGAGCACGATCACCGACGACTCGGGGAACTCCTCCTCGAACCGCATCAGGTTGCGGTGGTCCGCCCCGCGGAACTTGTAGACCGAGTTGTGGGTTACCAGACCGTTGGCCACGAAGTTGTGCGTGTCCGCGATGTCGATGTCGTAGACGGGACCCTCGAGGTCGATCAACTCCACCGACTCGACGACATCGAAATCACCGGACCCGTCAACCATCACCATCCCAGCCCGCACCGAGCCCGCTGGCATGAACGGCAGGGCGTTGGCGGTGGCCGTTGCGCCGCGGTTCGCGGCCAGGCGAGCGACGTACCTGACCGAAACGTCCATCGCCGACGTGATGAGGTCCACCGTGGCCGCGATCCTCGCCATGTCGGTGTTCGCGGTCTCGAACCGCCAGTTTTCCGAACCCTTCCGTGCGGGCCGAACCGAGAGTCCGAGTCCCTCGAGGGTCGCACGGCCCTCGTCGTCGTTTCCGAATAACGAGATCCGATGCAACGTCCGGCGCCCCCGGCGGTCTCCGCAGAGCACGACCGACAGCTTGCGCCGATGAACTCCGCCCGAGGCGACGGTCCGCGCCTGTGCAGAGAAATGTGGATGCTCGAACGAGAGGCCTTCGGCCCCGAGAAGTTCGTGGCCACGAGCCATGGTGTCGATCGACGTGAACAGTCGATCCAGCATCGCCTGATCGCCGATGAACGGGCTTGCACTCGGGCGAGGACGGGCAACGAACGGGACGGTCGGGAGTCCGTATTGCGCGGCGAGTACGGCCTCGTTGAGTCTCGCCTCGGACTCGGTGGAGTGCACGGCCACTGCCCACACCGCGTCGGCATGTTCACCGAGGCAACGATTCGCGAGACCGAGTTTGGGCTTCGGGCCCTCGGAGTGCGTGCTCGTGATGCCGATCCGGAACCCGACGCCTCGCTTGTACATCAGGTACGAGACGTAGAGGCGCTCGGTCTGTCCGACGACGAAGCCCGCAAAGTGAACATGGTCGACCGTCGATTCGATATCGCGACCGGAACGGGTACGGATCCGGACGCCCCTCGCCGAGCGAGCCTCATGGACCCGGGTGACCCGCGCCGGTCGCATATCGCCGCTGCCGTAGTTGGACAGCACTTCATCGCCGGGTCGGACATTTTCGATCGCGGCGAGCGAGCCGTCCGCCATCGTGATCTTGGTGCCGGCGACCAGGCACTGATCACTGTCGCCGACGACCATGACGTTGCGGTGTTCGAGGCCCAGCAGACGGACGATCTCCCACTGTGCGCCGTTGGTGTCCTGGAACTCGTCCACGAGCACATGTTTGAAGCGATGGCGCCAGCGGGCGAGTGCATCCGGGTGCTCCCGGAAGAGCCGCACGACGAGCAGCAGGAGGTCGTCGAAATCGACGGCCGACGCCTCGGCGAGGCGCCGTTGGTACTCGGTATAGACCTCGGCCACCTTTGCCTCGGGTGGCGTGAGCGCCTTGGCCGTCGCTTCCTCTGCGCTGACCAACTCGTTCTTCAGTGCGGAGATCGAGTGGTGCAGTCGGCGCGGCGGGAACCGCTTGGGGTCGAGGTTGAGGTCGCGTCGCACGTAGTCGGTGAGCCGTACCGCGTCGGACTCGTCGTAGATCGAGAACGACGTGCGGTAACCGAGCAGGCCGATCTCACGCCGAAGGATCCGGGAGCACGCCGAGTGGAAGGTCGAGACCCACATCTTGCGGGCGACCGGGCCGACCAGCTCGGCCACTCGTTCCTTCATCTCGCCGGCGGCCTTGTTGGTGAAGGTGATAGCGAGGATCTCGAACGGCGACACGTCGCGTTCGGCGATGAGGTACGACACCCGGTGCGTGAGCAGTCGCGTCTTGCCCGACCCGGCGCCGGCGATGACCAACACGGGACCGTCAGGTGCGGTGACCGCATCGCGTTGGACGGGGTTGAGACCGTCGAGGAGCTCCGCGACTCCGCTCATCTCCTGTCCTCATGCTCCTGCGGAGCGGGCCGGACGAGCCACGCTCGGCGGCCGTCAGCGCAGCACGCGCGGTCCAACGCCTCACTCATGGGGCATAGCGTACAGATGTTCGGGTCAGGGTTCTGGGCTCGGCTCCGGTTGCACGCTGACCTCCTGCGTCGCTTCGTCGGCGACGGGAGTCCGGAACGCACGCAGCAAGCGCGTGCCGTCCTCGTTCAACGTCACCGTGAACGCGCCGGTCGCATCGTCGACGTCGAGCGACCAGTACGGCTCCCAGTCGGAGTCGAGCGCGGGCGCGTCGGGATCGACGTCCGGCGGCAGACGGCGAAATCGACGACGTTCCTGGTCGAAGAGCCACGTGCTGTGAGCAGACTCGATCCGTTCCACGAGGCCGCTGAAACTACCGGGTCACACCTCAATCGCAAGTGTCACGGGGCCGTCGTTCACGAGTTCGACCGCCATGTCGGCGCGAAACCGTCCCGTCTCGACGGTGAGGTCGTGACCGCGGAGCGCGGCGACGAACACGTTGACCAGCGGTTCTGCCTGCTCCGGCGGCGCCGCTGCGCCCCACGAGGGACGCCGACCGCGACGGGTATCGCCGTACAGGGTGAACTGGGAAATCACGAGCGCAGCT
>JBDUBS010000165.1:0-3258 GCA_040003875.1 Acidimicrobiia bacterium
CGTTCGTCGGGATCGGGCTCGTCGAGCCGCTCCATGACGTCGGGTGCGCTCACACCGAGCACGGTCAACGCGTTGGCGAGACCGAGACGCGCGGCCTCGGCGAGCCAGAGGCGGGCCTGGGTCAGCGTGGGGTCGTCGGTGATCACCCGACAGTCGCGGTAGAAGCCGTGGAACCGCGAGGCGAAGTCGCGCACCCAGGTGGTCACCCGGTGCGGAGCCCGCAACTCGGCTGCGTGGCGGAGCATGTCGGGGTACTCGGCGAGTGCCCGCAACAGATCGAGTTCGCGTTCGTGCACGAGCAGCGAGCGGTCGACGTCGGCGAACGGGATGCGCGCGATCCCTGCGTCGGCCGCACGGCGCGCGATCGACGCGCACCGTGCGTGCGCATACTGCACGTAATAGACGGGGTTCTCCATCGACTGAGCGGTGACGACGTCCAGGTCGAAGGTGAGCGACGTGTCGATGCTCTGGAGCAGGAACGTGAGCCGGGCAACGTCCGGGTCCACCTCGTCGAGGATGTCGGCGAGGGTGATCACGGTGCCGGCGCGCTTCGAGAGCCTCACCGTCACGCCCCCGCGTTCGAGCTTCACGAGTTGGCCGAGGATGATCTCCGGTTCGGGGTCGGTCTCGGTCCCCACCCCCAGCGCGCGTAGCCCGACCTGGAGCGACTTCACCTGGCCGTGATGGTCGGCGCCCCAGATGTCGATGAGGTGTTCCCAACCCCGAGCCAACTTGTCGCGGTGATACGCGAGGTCGTTCGTGAGGTAGGTGGTCGTACCGTTCGAGCGCACCAACACGCGGTCGCGTTGGTCGCCGAGCGCTTCACTCGCGAGCCACTCGGCGTCGTCCTCGAGATAGGTGTGACCGGCCGCGCGTAGCGCGTCCAGCACCTCGGTGACATCGCCGCGCGCATGCAGCGTGCGCTCCGAGAACCACGTGTCGAAATGGACGCCGATCCGCGCGAGATCGTCCCGGAGGGCCGCCACGACCGCCTCGTAGCCCCACACCGCCGCATCGGACTCGGTCACCGTGTCACCCAACTCGGCGCGCATCCGGTCGGCCAGGTCCACCACGTACTCGCCCTGGTACCCGTTCTCGGGAGGTTCGTCCCCGCAATACCGGGCCATGAGCGACGCCGAGAACACGTCGAGTTGGTTGCCGGCGTCGTTGAGGTAGTACTCCCGGTGGACGTCGGCGCCCTGCGCCGCGAGCAAGTTGGCGATGGCGTCACCAACCGCGACCCAACGGCCACCACCGGCGTGGATCGGACCGGTGGGGTTCGCCGAGACGAACTCGAGGTTGACCTTCAGGCCCGCGTAGGTGGTTCCGCGTCCGAACGCCTCGCCCGCGGCGATCACGTCGGCCAGGACGTTGTGCACCCACGACGGAGCGAGGAAGAAGTTGAGGAAGCCCGGTCCCGCGATCTCGATCCGGTCGACGTGAGCGACGGATGCTGCTTCGAGCGCGGCGGCGATGCGCGACGCGACCTCGCGCGGAGATTCGCCGACCGCCTTGGCGAGCACCAGCGCAATGTTCGACTGCCAGTCGCCGTGGTCGCGGTGCTTGGTCGGCACCACCTCGATGGGGTTCGGGGGCACCGGGAGCCCGGCAGTCGTCAGGGCGGATTGCAGCACGAGGGCGAGGTCGTCGGCGATCACAGTTCTTCGAATGGTCGGGGGCGGATCGGTCAGCATCGCACACGCCCCGCGCGCCCAGACCGGACAAACGAACGTGCCGCGGCTCGGTATCCTTTTTGTTCGCGGCGGGTACGTGCGAGACACGCACGCTGCCGATATTGTGCGCAACCTGCCGGACCCGGACAGATAGGTCCGATAGGACACTTCGAGGGGCGGCGAAGCGTGGTGACACCGCAGCGGTTGGGAGATGATCCGTGGCACGACAGGGTGGACTGGGGCGTGGCTTGGCTGCGTTATTGCCCACCGATGCCGAGACACACCCCGCGGGGCACCTCTTCGCACCGATCGTGGCCGGCGGAGGGGTGAGCGACCTCGGCTCCGAGATGGTCGGCGAGCTCACGACGAGCCAGAGCGGCCTCGCGATCATCTACCACGCACTCGACGCGCTGGTCGCGGAGCACGAACTCACCGACGCGGCGGTCGTCATCGACGAACCGGGTCTGGGCCGACAGGTGTTCCGGGCCGGTCGCAAACCGCTCGACGACCCCGGCGGCGAGGCCCTGCTCGATGCCCCACCCGGCCTCTACACCGACCCGGCACTCGCGCCGGGCACGGTCGATGCATCCCTCGTGACCAGCCTCTGCGTGGTCGCGCTGCGCATGGAGGTCCTGCGCTACGACTCGTGGCACGACCCCCTCACCGGTCTCTTCGACCGTCGGACCTTCGATCGTCTGCTCGACATGTCGATCGCACGCAGCGTGCGCTACCGCTGGCCGTTCACCCTCGTGCTCGTCGACCTCGACGATCTCAAGCTGATCAACGACGCCGACGGCCATCAGGCCGGCGACGCGGCACTCCGAGCCCTCGCCGACCGGTTCCGCCGGGTCCTGCGTTACGGCGACAACGCGGCCCGAATCGGTGGCGACGAGTTCGCCCTGATCCTGCCCAGCACCGATCCCGAAGCCGTCCCGCCGCTGCTCGAACGGATCGGCGGCACGCGGATCGGCGAGTCGGTGTGCCCGCCGTTCTCCTACGGCGTTGCGCAGTGCCCCACCGAGGCCGAGTCGGCGGAGTCGCTGGTGGCGCTCGCCGACAAGCGCCTCTACGAGGCCAAGGCCGTACGCCACGAAGGACGCTGACGTGGACCCGACGAACTTCGACGATCTCGAACTCGAACTCCGCAAACTGCCAGGGGTCCGCGCCGCCGGATTCACCGAGCGTGACGACATGCTCGTGGTCCAGGTGCAGGTGGCCGGCGACGAGCCGACCGCGAACCTCTCCCACCAGGCGGCCCGGATCGCGTACCGGCACGCCGACAAGCCGGTGGCACTCGAGATCGTGCGCTGGCGGGTCATCGCGGCACCGCCCACTCCCGCGGTCACCGCCCCGGCGCCGGCCACCACCGCGGACGCCAACGGCATCGAATCCGAGGTCTCGGACGACACCGTCGATCCGGACATTCCACGCCAGCGCGTCCGGCTGCTCGCAGTGCTGACCTTTCCCGACACCGACGAACTCGAGGTGCACCTCACCTTCGGCGGGCGGCGGATCATCGGACGGTCCACGGCCGCGGCCGGCATCGGCGGCGCGGCGACCGCGACGATCGAAGGTCTCCAGACCT
>JBDUBS010000259.1:0-10972 GCA_040003875.1 Acidimicrobiia bacterium
TACTGCCGGCGCGAAGTTGGAAGAAAGCGGGTGCCGCGGTCTGCTGCAGCACGACGTCACAGCCATTCGTCAACCGCGCCCGGATCGTGAAGGTGTCTTCGGCCGTCACCTCGCGGTTGCTGACCACCCGGAGCGCGGCCGACACGGTCACGAACTCGCCGAGCCAGACGCGCACCTGGTCGACGACATGCGAACCCGATGCACCGAGCCAGCCCCCGCCGGCACCGCGATCGAACCACCACGCGGGCATCCGCGTGGCCGGATCGGCGACGAGATCGTGGTACTGCACCAGCGTCGCGACGCGCGGCTCACCGATGAGTCCATCGCGGATCGCCTGGCCGAGCACGGCCCGGTCGGTCGCCCACCGGAACTCGTGGCCGATGAGCGCGGTGACGCGGTAGCGCTCTGCGGCGGCGACCAGGTCGCGCGCCTCGGTGGTGCCGAGGGTGAAGGGCTTCTCGCAGATCACGTGCTTGCCCGCCGCGATGGCGGCGAGCGCCAGCGGCTTGTGGGTGGCCGGCGGGGTGGCGATGGTGATCGCGTCGACCTCGGGGAGCACGGTGAGCAGGTCGGTGGCGGCCCCGGGGATCCCGGCCCGATCCGCCCGCCGCGCGGTGCGCTCGGGGTCGGTGCCGACGAGCGCGACAACCTCGAAGCCTGCGGCTCGCAGCGCCGGTACGTGGACTCGGACGCCGAAGCTCGTCCCGACGACCGCGACGCGCGGTCCCATCAGTACCCCTCGGCGAGGTCGACCACGTGGAGCAGTGGCTCGCCGTCGACGTATCGCCGCAGGTTGGCGGCGAAGATGTCGACGGCCGCCGTGACGAGATCCCGCGACGCCCACGACGAATGGGGCGTGAGGAACACTCGCGGGTGGTCGTAGAGCCAGTGCCCTTCGGGCAGCGGCTCCGGATCGACGGTGTCGAGGCTGGCCCGGCCGACCTTGCCGGAGTCGAGTGCGGCGAGCAGGGCGTCCTGGTCCACCAATGTGCCACGGGCGATGTTGACGACGTGCACACCGTCGGTCATGGCCGCGAAGGCCGCGGCGTCGAGAATGCGTTGGGTTCTCGCGGTGCCGGGCGCCGCGAGCACCACGTGGTGCGCGCCGGTCACCAACTCCGCCATCGTGTGCACCACTTCGACCTCGGGAATCGGACTCGGCGTGTCGGTACGGCGCAGCGCGCGCACGCTCATCCCGAACGCGAGGGCCCGAGTGGCGACCGCGGGACCGATCCCGCCGAGTCCGACGATGCCGACGGTCTTCGCCGCGAGGGTGTCCATCCGCTGGAAGTTCCAATGCGGTGGCGGTGCGTCGAGCCAGGAGTCCGGGAAGCCCTTCTCGAACGCGAGCATCGTCGCCAACACGTACTCGGAGATCGGCACGGCACTCGCGCCGCGGGCACAGGTGACGGTCGGGACCCGGTCGAGCACCGCACGGGGCACGCCGTCGATCCCGGTCCCCGGGAGCTGCACCCATTCCACCCCGCGCTCGAGGAGCGGGAGGACCTTCGCGTCGTCCCAGCCTCCGAAGAGGACCGGCGCGCGCACGTCGTCCGGTGGCGGTTCCTTCGACGCGTCGATGAACTCGACCTCGGGGAACTCGGCGCGCAGCCGTTCGACCGCCATACCCATCGTGTCGAACACGCGCACGGTCATCCGATGATCTCCGCGGTCACGGCTCGCGTGGGACCGAACGAATGCAGCGCCAGCGCGTGCAGGCTGCCGAGTCCGCCGTTGACCATCACGAGGAGATGAGCCGGGTCCTCGACGAGATGGACCATCCCGTGCGAGTCGATCCGCCCGTCGCGCTCGGCTTTGGCCCGATGGGGCACCGGCCACCAGTCGATCGGGAGCGCCGCGTGCCGGTGGATCTCGGCCTGGACGTCTTCGATTGCCGACACCGATTTCGCGATGAGCTCGGCCCACGCCGGCGCGATGCACACCATGATCTCGGCCCCGTGGTGCCCGCCGATGAAGGCGTTGGTGCCGCAAATCGCGAGCGATTTGCCGATCACCTCGAGGAGGTCGGCGGCGTTGTCGGCCACGATGTCGGCGATGTCGATGGTGCCGGTGCAGCCGTGCACCGTGAGTGCGTTCGCGCCGTCGGCGATCCCCCGCCGGGTCGCGAGCGGCGCCCACGGCGAGCGCTCTTCCCACTCGGCGACGACGATGCCGGCCACCCGGCCCGGCTGACCGAACACGCTCTTGGACGACACCCCGACGACCTGTCCGCCCACGTTGCGCATCAGCAGTCGCAGCGCCCGCCCGATGGCCGGGGCCGGACCGGCGACGCCGCCGAAGCAACCCGCGTCGTACGGGAGCGAGAGGTCGTGGCGGACCGGACCGTTCACGAAGACGCCCGGGACCACGCAACTCGTGGTGGTGTTGAGCGCGAACAGGTTGAAGTCGGGGACGCTCATGGCCTGGACCGCGGCACAGAGGAGCGGCATCGATTCCGGCGGCGCTCCCGCCATCACCGCGTTCACCGCCACTTTCTCGACCGTGCAGCGTCCATTGCGCGGCGGGAGGTCGCTGAGGACCGCTTCGGGAAATCGGCCGCTGCTCGCCACGAACCGGCGGACCCGCTCCTCGGTCGGCGGGATCAGCGGAAGGCCGTCACCCCATCCGGCGTCGGTGGCGAGTTGTCGGAAGGCGTCCGGATCGTCGTCGACGTCGAGGCGAGCGGAGGTGAGCCAGTCGATCGTGCACCCCTCGGGCCCGCAGTCGTCGCGCCCTGCAGTCACGTCATTCGCCCGTCGTGTCGGACTCGACGCCAAGGGTTGCCAGCACCAGCGGCCAGTGTTCGACCGCGATCGCTCGGACCTCGGCCTCGGAGAGTGACTCCAACGGATACGGCAACACGTGGACGCGCACACCGACACGGCCGGCGTTGGCCGCCATGGTGTGGGCCAGTGCTTCGAACTCCTGCGTCACGACGACGACCGCCGTCGTACCCCGTTGTGCGACCGCGACAGTGTCGTGGACGCTCCACGAGGTGCACGAGCCTCAGTTGCCCAATCCGACGAGTGCGACATCGACCCGCTCGGCGAACGCATCCAGCTCGGCGAAGGTGACCTCGCCGCCCTCGCCGACGCGATTGCCGGCCTCCCAACGGTCGACCGTGGCGCCGAGCGCGGCGAGTCGCGGCTCCCACTCGTCGATCACCCACAACCAACTCCGCCACGCCCGATCGAACCGGATACCGACGCGGCGGCCGGTGAGCCGCCCGGCATCGGGACCCGGATCGGGATCGAGCACCGGCGGCGTCGCCGTCGGATCCAGGATCACCATTCGACTCACGTCATTCCCCCTTCGTACCGACCTCGGCACCAAGCGTCGCAGCGTAGGCGTCAGTCTTCGATCGAGATGGCCGACTCGGGACAGTTGTCCCGGCCGAGTCGCGCCGCGCGGTGGAGAGACTCGGGCACAGCACCGTCACTGGTACCGGCGATCTCGCAGTGACCGAACTCGTCCGGCGCGTACACGTCGGGGGCGAGTGCGTAGCAGCGTCCGTGGCCGGTGCAGATCTCGGCGTCGACCGTCACCTTCATCGCGCCGGCTCCCACACCAGCGGCAGGTACTCGACGCCGCGGATCCCCATCGTGTAAATCGGCGTCTCGCCCGCCTGGATCGCGTACTCCGGGACCCGACGGTGGAGTTCCTCGAGCGCCACGCGCATCTCGAGGCGGGCCAGATGCGAGCCGAGACACCGATGCAGTCCCCCTCCGAACGCGAGGTGCCGGTTGGCGGCTCGATCGAAGTCGACCGACTCGGGGTCCGGGAACTCGTGCTCGTCGGTGTTGGCCGAGGCCAGCAGGCACGTGACGGTCTGACCCGCGGTGATCGTGGTCCCGGCAACTTCGCAGTCGGCCACGGCGGCGCGCACGACGCCCGGCACCGGGGTCTCCCACCGGAGCAACTCCTCGACCGCGGCCGGTACGCGACCCGGGTCGTCGCGCAGGGCCTGCTGACGATCGGGATGTTGGGCCAGATAGGTGACCGCGCAGCCGAGGGAGGCGGTGACCGTGTCGAGCCCGGCGAGCAGGAACAGGTACGAGATGTCGAGGATGTCCTCGGTGGTGAGCCGCTGCCCGTCGATCTCGGCCGAGATGAAGCCGCTCAACAGGTCGGCCTCGGGCTGTTCGCGCCGCTGCGCGATCACGTTCTCGAAGTACGCGTAGATCTCCTGGCCCGTCTCGCGTGCCATTGCCCGGCCCTCGGCCACCGTCTCGGCCGGCGGCCGGATGATGCCGTCCTTGAACCGCAGGAACAGGTCGAGGTCCTCGAGCGGTAGCCCCATCAACCGGAGAAAGACGGTGCACGGCAGCGGGACGGCCACGGCCGCGTTGAACTCGCACGAACCGGTGTCGACGAAGTCGTCGATCAGGTCGGTGACGAGGGCGCGAACATCACCTTCGAGCTTCTCCATCTCGCGCGGCGCGAAGAGCGGATCGAGCAACCGGCGGAACTTCACGTGGTCGGGCGGATCGATCTGGAGCGGGATCAACGGCCGCACATTGCCGATGTCGATCGCGTCCATGTTCGAGGAGAAGATCTCCGGGTGGCGCAGCGCCCACATCACGTCCTCGTGGCGGGTGATGAGGCTCATGTCCTCGACCGGCACCACGCCCATCTCGCGCATCATCGGATAGAACTGCTGCGGCCGGGCCGACATCTCGGGATCGACGTTCGTCCACCCCAGACTCGGGATCTCCGCACCGTCGCTCGTCTCGGCCGTCACTTCGGTCACGTCACCACCACCGATCTTCTCGTTCCTCGTCCGGCATCGACGATGCCCCACGCGTTGGTGCCATCTGAACCCAGGGTCCCACGCATGGTCAACCCGCCTCGGCGCGCACTCGCGTCGCCAGGTCACGGGCCCACGCCGGTGGGTCGGCGAGCGGCCAGCCGTGTTCGGGCAGGTCGAAGTACTCGACCGAGAGCCGTCCGGAGTACCCGATCGCGTCCAGGCATCCGAGCAGCGCACCGAAGTCGACGACGCCCGCAGGGTCGTCCACGTGCAGCTGGGTCGAACCGGGTCCGCCTTGGCGTAGCTGGACGTGGTCGGCAAACGGGAGCAGTTCGACCGGGTCCTCACCCCAGTCGGCCACGTGCCCGGTGTCGATGAGGAACCGGAGACCCGGCACCTCGGCCATCATCGCCCGGCAGGTCTCGGCCGAGTGCACGACCGCACCCGCCCACGGTTCGAGCAACGCACCCGGTGCGCCCCGGAACCACCGGACGCAGCGTTCCCACATCCCGGCGCCGCGTGCCGGCGCCGGGGTGGAACACCACCCGGCGAGGGGCTTGGGGAACGCGGTAGGACAGCCGACGGGCAGGACCAGCGATTCCGGGTCAATGGTGACCAGCGGATCGATGTGGGCGAATCCGTCGGCGGCGGCGCGCTCGGCGCGGGTGGTGACGCTCGACTCGTGGCCGTAGACGATGTCGACGACGCCGAGCGCACGCATCGCGACGGCTACTTCTTGTGCTCCATACCGCCGGGCATGGACATCCCGACGTGCTGGAGGTGCTGGCCGAGGATCTTGTCGAAGTTCTCGCCCACGCCCTCGACGTCGAAGCCACCGTCGCGGTACATGTAGGCCACCTGCTTCGGGTGCTGGTAGATGGTGTACGCGAAGTCGGTCCGGCCGAGGATCTGCCCGTTCACGTGTGCGGCCTCTTCGGAGGCGATCCACGTGACGAGCGGCGCGTTGAGCGCCGGGTTCGCCTCGGGCGGCGGCTCAGTGCCGGTGCGCTCGAAGAGCGACGCGGTCATGCGGGTGGCCCCGGCCGGCGACATCGCGTTGACGGTGATGCCGTACTTGCCGAGTTCGATCGACCAGATGAACGTCATACCCATGATCGCGGCCTTGGCCGCGCCGTAGTTGGTCTGACCGAAGTTGCCCCGGAGACCGGCCTGCGACGTCACGTTGATGATGCGGCCGTACCCCGCTTCCTTCATGTGCCCGGCCGCGTGCTGCGCGGTGTTGAACGTGCCGTACATGTGCACCTTGACCACCGCGTCGAAGTCCTCGGGGCCCATCTTGAGCAACGAACGGTCGCGCACGATCCCCGCGTTGTTCACGAGGATGTCGATCTGGCCGAACTCGTCGACCGCAGTCTGGATCAGCCGCCCGGCCGCGTCGTAGTCGGTGACCGATTCGTAACTCGCGACGGCACCCACGCCGAGCGCCTTGATGTCGGCGACGGTCTGGGCCGCCGGGTCCTCGTCGGTCCCTTGGCCGTCGAGGCTCACGCCGACATCGTTGATCACGACGTGAGCGCCTTCACGCGCCATCGAGAGCGCGAACTCGCGCCCGATCCCGCGGCCCGATCCGGTGACGACCGCGACTCGACCATCCAAGATTCCCATAGTTGCTGCTCCGCTCTCCGAGGTGGTGGGACTACTTCGCGACGGCCGCAGTGGCCGCGCCGGCGAGTTTCTCCTCGCCGTCCTGATTCGTGGCCTGCAACTCCAGATCGATCAGACCACCGTCGGCGTCGGGACGGACGCCGCTGACGACCGCGGTGAACGTGAGGGTCTCGCCGGGCCAGACCTGCTTGGCGAAGCGCACGTTGAACTTGCGCAGCGCCTCGGGACCGAACCAATCCTTGACCACCCGCGCCATGAGGCCCGCGGTCAGCATCCCGTGCCCGAACACCGAGGGGTTGCCCATCTGGGTGGCGATCGTGTCGTCGTGGTGCATCGGGTTGAAGTCCCCCGAGGCGCCTGCGTATTTCACGAAGTGGGTCCGGGAGAGGTTCTCGATGACCAGGTCCGGGGCGCGGTCACCCACGCTGATCTCTGAAAAGGTCGGCACGGTCCGGCACCTTACCCGCCTGCGTTCACGACCTGACAGGCACGTCAGGTCCACGGTTAGCCTCTCGGCATGCCGGCGCGGAGCGACCCGATCGAGGCCCGCCCGGGTGGGCGGGAACTGCGCTCGCGGGGGCGCCGGACGCGGGAGCGGCTGATGGTGGCCGGCGCCGAAGTGTTCGCCGAGCGCGGGTATCACGCGGCGCGCGTCGACGACGTCGTGAAGGTGGCCGAGACTTCCCACGGCACCTTCTATCTCTACTTCGCCAACAAGGAAGAGTTGTTCCACGCCCTCGCGGAGGAGGTGGCGGACCGGCTCGCGACCCTGGCCGACACGTTGCCGCCGCTCGTGCCGGGCCCCGAGGGCATCGCGACCCTCACCGCGTGGATGGCGAAGTTCCAGGCCCTGTACCGGTCCTGCGGGCCGATCATCCAGGCGTGGACCGAGGCCGAGATCGTCGGCACCGACGTCGGCAAGCTCGCCACCACGGTCTGGGCGGCGTTCACCCGTGCTCTCGTCGAGCGCATCCGGGCGAGTGAGGCCACCGACGTGGACCCCGCGGTCGCCGCGCTCGCGTTCGTCGCCATGATCGAGCGGGCCAACTACTACGTACACACCGGACAGGTGGGCATCCCGACCGACGCCATGGTCGACACCCTGGCGCGCGTCACCCACGCGGGACTCTTCGGCGCCTCGGACTGACGACTCCGGGACCGCGCGTGCGACACGCGCGACCCGTCGCTACAGCAGGTACTCCTCGATATCGCCGAGATCGGTGGCCGGGCCCGAATACGCGACGGTCCCATGGGCCAGGACGGCGACGTCGTCGGCGACCCCCAACGCATGGCCGACGTACTGCTCCACGAGCAGGATCGCGGTACCGGCGTCCCGGATCAGCGCCAGGTTGCGATACACCTCGTCGACCACGATCGGAGCGAGACCGAGTGAGAGTTCGTCGGCCACCAGGAGTTTGGGCGGGTTCACCATCACGCGGGCCAGCGACAGCATCCGTTGCTCGCCGCCGGAGAGCGTGCCGGCGATCTGCTTGCTCCGCTCACCGAGGCGCGGGAACAACTCGTACGCGCGGTCGAGCGCGCCCGAGACGCCACCCCGGCCCAACACGCGCCGGAAGCTGAGTTCCAGGTTCTCCCGCACGCTGAGCGACGCGAACACCGACCGGCCCTCGGGCGCGTGCACGATCCCGGCCCGCGCCACCTCGTACGGCTTCATGGCGTCGATGCGCCGACCCTCGAACCAGACCTCGCCCGCGCTTGGTCGAACCAACGCGGTCGCAACGCGAGCCACGGTGGTCTTGCCGGCACCGTTCGCACCCAGCAGGGCCGTCACCGCTCCCGGTCGCACACCCAGCGAGACGTCGAACAGCGCGCGGAACGGCCCGTACGCGGCATCGACATGGCGGAACTCGAGCAGCGGCGCGGCCGTCGATGCGGCGGGCGGATCCATCGTCGGCAACGCCTCGCTCACACCGTCTCCCCGAGATACGCGCGCCGCACTTCCGACGAATCGAGGACTTCGTGGGTGGGCCCGTCGGCGATGAGCGTTCCGAAGTCGAGCACGTACAGGCGCGTCGCGAAACTGCGGACGAACTCGACGTCGTGTTCCACGAGCAGCACCGCGGTGCCCCGCGCCGCTTGGACCGCACGGAGCGTGTCGGCGAGGGCGGCCGTCTCGGACGCGTCGAGACCCGACGACGGCTCGTCGAGCAGGAGGAGTTTGGGCTCGGTCATCAACGCGCGACCGACCTCGACCAAGCGCCCGCGCCCGAGCGACAGCGACTCGATCGGCGCGTCGGCGACATCGTCGAGTTGGAGGAGCGCGAGCGTGGCCGCAGCCCGCGACCGTTCCTCCGCCGACGGTGCCGCGAGGTTGAGCACGTCCTTCCAGAATCGGCCGGTGCCCAACCGGGACCGTTCCGCCACCAGCAGGTGGTCCCGGACCGTCATGCCGGAGAACAACTCCATGCGTTGGAACGTGCGGCCGATCCCGGCCTGGGACCGCCGGTAGACCGGCGCGCGCGTGATGTTCTTGCCGGCGAAGGTCACCGAACCGCCGTCGGGCCGTAGGAGGCCGAGCAGGCAGTTGAAGTACGTGGTCTTGCCGGCGCCGTTCGGGCCGATCAGCCCGACCGACTCCCCGTCGTCCACCTGCATCGTGACCGCGTCGAGTGCGGTGATGCCGGAGAAGCGCTTCGTGACGTCGACCGCGTCGAGCAGCGCCATCAGTCGAGGCTCCCTACGGGGACCGGAACCGGGGGCGCAGGCGGTGGCGGCGTCGCTCCGGGACCGCGCCATCGGGCGGGAAGCCGTTTCTCGATCGCAGCGAGCGACTTGCGCTTCTGGAACTCGAGCACGCCTTCAGGGTGGCGGGCGTAGGTGATGGCTCCGAGACCGAACAGGACGAACTGCCACGACGACGAGACACCCACCAACTTGAGCACTTCGGGAACGAGCGCGAACCCGACACCGGCGTTGATCGCACCTTCGACCGTGCTCGGCATGAGCGTGACGACGAGCACGACGAAGAACAGGCTCAGGAAGTAGCCGTAGTCCTCCTTGGTCGCGATGTTCTTCTGGACCGCGAGGAGTCCTCCGCCGAGCCCGGCAATCCCGGCCGACACCGCGAACGCGAGGATCCGGACCCGCGTCGGGTTGATCCCGATCGATCGGGCCGCGGTCTCACTGCCGCGCAACGCGTGCAGAAAGTGGCCGGTGGTGCCCCGCCGGATGAAGATCACGAACACCGAGACGATCACGAGCACGATCACGCACAGGATCAGGAACGATCGGTCGTCGACGAACCCGATCGGTCGCGGAACCCGCACCGGACGCGCGCCCCCGCTCACCCAGCCGAGCGGAGCGAGCAATGTGTCGAACATGACGGCGAACGCGAGCGTGCCGAGCGACAGGAAGATGCCGCCGAGCCGCAACATCGGTATCGCGAGCATTGCCCCCACGGCCGCGGCCACGAGCGCGCCGATCAGCATGGTGGGCAGTACCGAGAGGCCGAACACCTTGACGATCTGTGCGGTCGAGAACGCACCGACCCCGGCGAAGGTCGCCTGGCAGAGCGATACCTGACCGGCCATACCCGTGATCACCGTGATCGAGAGGAACACCACCGAGAGCACCACCGCGGTGGTGGCGATACCGACCCAGTACGACGTGGCCGCGGTGAGCAACCACAGGAGCGCTCCGGCGACCACCACCGTGCCGAAGACGCGGGTGGCCTTGGTGAGGAACACTCCGCGCGAGGCCGCCACCGGTGGACTCGGCGGCGGGTCGATACCGCTCAACGGGTCCCGGTTCTGGATCGCCGAACGCAGCCCCGGCCAGAACAGCAGCAGGAGCAACAACGCCGCGAACGGCAGCGTCGGCTTGATGCTCTGGGCAATCACACTGGCCGGCGGGAGATAGCCCGAGAGCAACGCCTGGATGATCCCGAGCAGCAGTCCGCCGAGCAGCGCCATGGGGATGCTGGTGAGTCGGGCGAACGCCGCCGCCGCGATCGCCGCGATGAGGAGCGCGGAGAAGTTCTGCGGCGCCAATGACGCGTACAGCGGCGCGAGCAACACCCCGGCGAGGCCGGCAAAGAGACTCGACAACATCCACGAGAATGCGGAGACGCGATCCGCGTTGACCCCGGCGAGTTCGGTCATCCGCGGACTCTCGACCACGGCCCGCATCCGCAGCCCGATCGGCGCGAACTTGAACAGGATCCCGAGCAGGACCACGGCCACCACCGTGCTCACCACGATGGCCATCTGTTTGCCGTCCACCACGTACTTGCCGAAGTGGTACAGCGCGTTGTCGTCCCACCAGATCCCGACGACCCCGAAGGTCGAGGACTGGCCCAGCCAGATCGCCACGATCTGGGGCACCGCGACGAGGAGGCCGAGTGAGGCGACCAACTTGGCGATGGGCGAGGCCGTCCGGAGGTGCCGGAAGATCGCGACGTCGAGCAGGAGTCCCAGCGCCGGGGACAACAGCAGGACCACGAACGCGAGTGCCGGCCACCGAGACCACCCGTGGCGGACGTGGACGTCGTAGTAGACGGCCGCGGCCACGAAGGCCTGAGCACCGAACGCGAGGTTGAAGACCCCACTCGTCTTGTAGGTGAGCACCAACCCGATC
>JBDUBS010000419.1:0-10940 GCA_040003875.1 Acidimicrobiia bacterium
CGGTTTCGTGGCCTCCACGTACAGCGAGCCCGGTTTGCGCCATTCGGTGTCGATCACGAGGTCCGGATTGCGTCCTTCGCCGAACGCCGAACGGTGGATGTCGACGAAGCCGATCCGCTGGAGGAGTTGGCGCATGGTCTCGAGGTCGTAGATGAAGCGGTGTCCGAACTGGTTGAACACCCGGTTCACCGTCATGATCGGCGTGTAGAGGTCCCGGTAGCGGTCCCGTGCGCCCCGTGGAAGCTGACTCGTACCGCCGGCCATGATGTCCTGATACCCCGAGAGGTATTCCTCGCCGTCGGGGGTGATCACGCGCAGGGTGCCCCCCGGTTCCAAGATCCGAAAGCTCTCGGCCAACATCGTGTTCCCGGCGTCGAGCGAGATGTGCTCGATGCAGTGTTCGCTGAAGACGCCCGCCAGCGAGTCGTCCCCGAGTGGGATGCCCTGGCCGACATCCCACACCAGGTCGATCCCCCGTCGCCACTGGAAGTCGAGGTTGACGAAGTCCGGGTGCAGGTTCGGACCTGGGCCGATGTCGAGGTACCGGCGACCGGCGATGTTGCCGCGCCGGATGAACGCGGTGCGGTTCCGAACGATCTCCGAGAGGCCGACTCGCGCGTAGAGATTCAGGCGGGGGAACGCGCGGCTTCGGAACTCGGCGATCCGTCGGAGCGACTGTTCGTCATCCACGCGGCAATCCTACGGGCTGACGAGTTGGGCGAAGAGCGCAAGGTGCTCGCCGCGGTGGCGGAGGAACTCGGGGTGCCACTGCACGCCGAGGACATTGTGCGCGCCGTCGATCTCGATGCCCTCGACCTGGCCATGCTGGTTGTGGGCCACCGCGCGCACGCCGGTGCCGAGCGTGTCGATGACCTGGTGGTGGAGAGTGTTGACCCCGAGCGGCCCGCCGCCGACGATGTCAGCCAGGCGCGAGTCGGGCGCGATGGTGACCTCGTGGGCGTCCTGGTTGTACTGGTCGAGGCGCATGTGTTCGTCGACGTGCTGGTGCAACGTACCGCCGAGGGCGACGTTCACGATCTGGATGCCGCGGCACACGGCCAACGTGGGTAGGTTCCGCTCGACCACGGCCCGGGCGATGGCGAGGTCCGACGTGTCGCGCCGGGGGTCGACCGGACCGAGTCCGGCGGCCGGCGCGTGACCGTAGGACGCCGGATCCACGTCGCAACCGCCGGTGATCACCACCGCGTCGACCGAGTCGAGCAAAGCATCGACGTCGCCGGGGTCGACGACCGGCAGGACGACCGGCAGCGCGCCGGCTCGGTGCACGGCTTTCACGTACGCCGTCGCGGCCATGAAGTGCTCGACCGCGACGCCCTCCTCACCGGTGACCGCCTCGATGTGGCCGACGATGCCGACCCGCCGGCCGCGCGCCGTCATCAGATCAACTCGAAGTAGCGGTCGAGTTCCCAGTCGGTCACCGCGGTCGCGGTCGGGTCACCACCGCTGGTGTGGAACATGAGCCATTCCCAACGGCGGGTGTTGATCCAGAATCGGACGAAGTCCTCGCCCATGACGGACCCGAGTCCGCGGTCGGCTTCGAGGGCGTCGGCAGCGCGCGTGATCGTGGTGGGGAGGTGGGGGTACCCCTCCGGCGGCAGCCCCCATCCGGCGACCGTGATCGGCGGTGGGAGCTGCGCGAACGCGTTGAGCCCGGCGATTCCACTCGCCAGCGCGACCGCAAGCACGAGGTACGGGTTGGCGTCGCCGCCGGCGACGCGGTATTCGATGCGCGCGGCCTTCGGTGATTCCGAGAGGACGCGGAGCGCCGCCGATTTGTTGTCCTCGCCCCACGAGGCGACGGTCGGCGCGGCGGCGAAGCCGATCATCCGTCGGTACGAGTTGATGTTCGGGCACAGGAACGACGTCGCGGCGTCGGCGCTCCGCATGAGACCGCCGAGCCAGTGGCGAGTGGTGTCGCTCATGGTGCCGTCGGACGCGTAGAAGACGGGTTCGCCGTCGCGGGTGAGGGAGTGGTGGACGTGCAGACCGTTGCCGTACTCCTCGGAGGGCTTGGCCATGAACGTGACGACGTGGCCCTGGTCGATCGCGACCTCCCGCATCACCTGCTTGGCGCGCACCACGTGGTCGCACGCGGCGAGCGGGTCGGCCGGATCGAAGTTGATCTCGAACTGCGCCGGCGCGGCTTCGTCGTGCCAGCCCTCGACCGGCACCCCGATGGCCTCGAGTCGGACGAGCACCTCGTCGACGAACGCGAGTTGTTGGCGGGAGTTGTGGTGGAGGTAGCCGAGGGGGACGTCCGTCGACATCGGTTCCAGGCCCCGAAAATGGCGCCGGCGCGCCGCGGGAAGTGAGTCGGTGAAGACCATCGCCTCGATCTCGAACGCCGCCTTCGCCGCGAAGCCGAGCTCGCCGAGCTGGTCGACCACGTGCTGGAGCACACCGCGGGGACAACTCGGAATCGGTACGCCTGTGCGGTCAACGAAGTTGCACAAGACGTTCGCGGTCCCGCGGCGGTCGGGCGCGGCGACGAGTGTGGTCAGGTCGGGCTGCTGATGGATGTCGCCGAGGGCGTCGGCCCGCCACGCGTCCCACCACGCGAGGTACGGCGTTCCCCCGACGTCGTAGCCCAAGGCGAGGTCGGTGATCGCGTTGCCGAGCGGAAGCGCGCGTTCGAACTTGGCGCGAGTGAGGTGTTTGCCGACGACCAGGCCGTCGGGGGACACGCCCTCGGTCTTGACCCACTTGACGGCGTGTTCGTCGAGCCATGCGGGGACGTCGGTGATGTTCACGTCAACGCCCCATCATGTAGGCCAGCGAACTCCCGGTGAGTTCGGCCGTGTGTCGGAGCGAACCGACGCCGTAGAGATGGCCGGCGAGTAGTTCCTCTCCGAACACGGTGCTGCCGGAGAAGAGCGCGGCGAGGCGGTGCGCGGAGCCGTGGATCTCGTACTGGGCCGGGATCGCGCCGAGCGTCAGTTCGTGATGATCGTCGCGACAGACGACGCGCAGACCGGTGGGCGCGCCGGGGTGGTGCCCGACGCTGGCCCAGAAGCGGGCGGCCTCTTCCTGCCAGGTCCCGGTCGGGGGATCGAGGACCTTGCCGGCGGTGAGCGCGAGGCGCAGGTGGGTGAGTGCGCCGGTGACCTTGGGCTTCGGCGCGTCCTCGTCGCTCATGCGGTTGAGATCGGTCGCGATCGTCACCTGTGCGTCGGGTGCGATGCCACGCTCCACCCGGACGCGGCCGCGCAGGAACCGAATCGTGGCGGCTTGGGGATCGACCGTCGACCGCAACGTGACCGTGCCCGAAGTCTTCTCCATCAGCGCGGCCAGCTTCGGAGTCTCCTCGGCTCGGCGCAGGGTCGCCGCGACAATGAGGACGATCGGCGGCGGATCGGCCTCGGTCTCCACGATGGAGGCAGTGTTCGCAGTCGGCAGTTCCGACGCGCCACCTGCGGGTGATGGGTCCACGGGCGTGGGTCCGGTGCTCACGACAGTTGCGTACCACGCCCATACCGCGATCGGCACGTTCCCCGTCGCGCCGAGCGGCTTGACACGGGCGGAACCCGCCGCAATACTTAAGTAGATGATAAAGTATTCCGAACGGATGGATCGGGTCTTCCACGCCCTCGCCGATCCGACGCGTCGCGACATCGTCGATCGGCTCTGCGTGCGGCCGATGTCGGTGAGTGAACTGGCCCGACCGCTCTCCATGACGCTGCCGGGTGTGGTGGCGCATCTGCGGGTGCTCGAAGGCAGTGGTCTCGTCCGTTCGTCCAAAGCCGGTCGCGTCCGCACGTGCCGGGTCGATCCCGGTGCGTTGCGCGCCGCGGAGGCTTGGATCGCCGAACGGCGCACCGAATGGGAGCGTCGGTTCGACCGGCTCGGCGAGCTGCTCGGAGCACCCGAAACCGAACCCGAATCCGAATCAAGGAGCAAACACGATGACTGAACCAGTAGTCCACGACACCTTCGTGATCGAGCGGGAGTATCCGGCGCCGCCGGAGCGGGTCTTCGCGGCCTGGGCCGACCCGGCCATCAAGGTGCGATGGTTCGTCGGTCCGGACGAGTTCGTGCAGAACCCGCTCTCGCTCGATTTCCGGGTCGGTGGTCGCGAGCACATCGACGGCGGCGACCCGGGTGGACCGGTCCATTCCTACGACGCGGAGTACCGCGAGATCGTCGACAACGTGCGATTCGTGACGACCTACACGATGCGGATGGACGACACGTTGGCATCGGTGTCGGTGGCCACCCTCGAGTTCGAAGCGATCGACGGTGGGACGCGCATGACGATGACCGAACAGGGGGCGTACCTGATCGACGGCGACACCGGACCGAAGTCTCGGCTCGATGGGACGAACGGGCTCCTCGACCAGCTCGGGGTCGAGCTCGCGCGGTCGGCGGCCGGTCGTTGACGCTCGTCAGTAGAGCGTCGTGGCGGGCGCCAAGCGGTGGACGCCCCGCGGGACGAACGCGAGTCCGTCGCTCTCGCCGAGGAGGTCGGCGGCGAGGTGGACCACCGCGGTGAACATCTCGGTACCACGGAGGCCTGGTTGGTCGCGCCCGATGTGCCATGCGAACCCCTCGCCGTCGATCCAGTCGCCGCAGATACCTGCGAGCACCGGGGCGATCGCGTCCCGGATCTCGGCGCGGCGGTAGTCGGTCTGACGACCCAGCAGCCAGAGCGGGTGAACGACGTCGAGCAGGTTGCACGCGTTGCGTTCCTCGACCGCGAACCAATCGCAGTCGCGGGCGTGCGCCAGCACGGTGTCGATCGCGGATTCCGGTCGTGGCACCTCGACGCCGAACTGCGCGTAGGTGCCACGCGTGAGCCGGTAGAAGCCGTTGACCGCCATCAACCAACGGAAGTCGGCATCGCCGATCGGCTCGAGGTACTCGCCCCACATGCCGCTCCGTTGGTCCTGGTGGGTGAGGAGCCAACCCCACAGCATCGATGCCGTGTCGGTCGACCGGTGATGGACGCGATTGAGGTACACGCCGGTGGCGAACCCGTCGATCCACGAGCCGCTCGGCCACGCCAAGTAGTTGAAGTTCAGGCCGTCGAGGAGCCGTTCGAGTTGCCCGGCCGCACAGTGATCGACGATGTGGACCGCGTGCGTCGGACCCGAGTCGAGCACCTCCAGCGCGTACCCGCACGAGAGCAGGCCGTACATGTCCCACTCCTCGTGGGACGGGGCGAGCGTCAGCTCGCGGCCGGGCAACCGCGGGTCGCGGAAGAGTCCGGTCACCGGGTCCTGGGTGGCCTGGATGCGGGCGACGAGTTCGTCGCGATCGGCGGCGGGCGGCACACCGCTGAACATCCCCGCGATTTCGATCGCGTCGTTGAGTGGTCGCGGGTCGCGCGGATCGGCACCCGGGAACTCCACGTACGCGACCGGGTCCGCGTCGGAGATCCGGCACCGTTCGAGCACCGCCGGCCATTGCTCGGCGATGCGAGCTTCGAACCGAGCGAGCGCGTCGCGACGGACCGTGCCGGCGCGGTCGCGCCGGTCGGAGACCTTGCGGGCCGGCACACCGGCCATCACGCTGTGAGGCTCCACGTCCCGGGTGACGACGGCACCCGCGGCGATCACGCTGTGAGCGCCAACCGTGACCCCGTCGACGACCACCACGTTGGCGCCGATCCACACGTCGTCCTCGACGACGACTCCTTCGGAGGTGAGTCCCTGGTCCATGATCGGCACGTCGGGATCGTCGAAGACATGGTTCTCGCCGACGAGCACCACGTAGGCCGCGATGCGCACGCGGGAACCGATCGTGACCTTACCGATCGTGACCACGCCGGGATTGAGGCCCGTCAACTCACCGATGCTCACCTCCCCGCGGACCTTGCAGCCGCTCGCGATCGTGCTCAGCGCACCGAGGGTGAAGGTGTCGGCGTTCACGTTCGCGCCGAGGGCCACGAAGCTGCGGGGGTGGACGTCGTACCCCGCGCGCGCGGTCAGCTCGGCGTGGGCGGCGACGCGTTCGGGCGACGGATCCTCCACGTAGGCCAACCACCAGGGTTCGTCCTCGATGCGGCTCGCCGGGAGCTCGACCCACCGATCCGTCGGGCGCGAGTCACTCGTCATCAGGTGACCGTCGTGCCGCCTTCTTCACCTGGGTCAGCTCCACCCGATCGCGGTGCTCCTTGTAGAAGGGATCGATGGGAAAGCATCCCGACACCAGTCCGTGACGCGGTGCGGTGGTGCAGTCCGAGAACGTGCGACAGATCAGCGAGCGCTGCACCGGCCGCCCGGCGAGGACGTCGGCCGGGAGGTCGGGGTAGGCCAGCACCATCCGTCCCAGCCCGACCATCGATGTGCCTCCGTCCGCGACCACGGCCTGGCCCACGTTCGGCAGCCAGTCCTGTAGGTAGGAATAACCCGAGCCCACGATGACGAGGTCCGGGTGACGGCGCGTGAGTTCGGCGGTGGCCGCGAGTTGGCGCGCGACCCCGACGAGTGGGTCCTCGGGCGGTCGGTACCCGTCGGACGGCGGGAAGTACGCCGGTCGCTGCACGTGCGGGTTGTAGTACGGACTGCCGGCGGTGATGCTCACGAGCCCGATGCCGAGCTCGGTGAAGGTATCGAGCAGCGCATGCGTCTCGGTGAGGTCGACGCCGAGGCCGGTGCCGTCGCCGCCGAACGCCTGAGCGTATGCGCCGGTGCGTTCCGGTCGCCCGATGCCTTCGACGTCCTCGACGAACGGCACGAGGTCGAATGCCGAGAGCCGAACCGCGATCGCGAGGTGTGGGGCGCGCTCGCGAATGCCGCCGACGACCGTGCGGAGGAACCGCGTCCGGCCGTCGAGATCGCCTCCGTACCGACCGGGTCGCTCGTACGCGCTCAGCAGCTCGTGGAGGAGGTAGCCATGGCAGTGCTTGATGTCGACGAAATCGAACCCGGCGGTCGCGGCGAGCACCGCGGCGTCGATGTATGCCTCCGTAAGGTCGTCGAGCTCGTCGTCGGAGAGCAGCGCAGCAGAAGTCGCATGCACGCGGGTGTCGAGGAGTGGATGGCGATACGCGATGCGGGGGACGGGATCGCCGTCGGGTCGCGACCACCGGCCCGAGTGCGTGAGCTGCAGTCCGGCGACCTGATCCGGCGCCAGGAGGGCACGGAGCGACGCCAACTCTTCGGCGGTCGAGGCATTGAGGAGGAGTTGACGGGGATTGGCGCGACCGTCGGCCCGAACCGCGGTCGCCTCGCACCACGCGAGGCCGGCGCCGCTCGTACCGATCCGCGCCCACCGGCGGCGGACCAGGTCGGTGGGATGACCGTCGGCGGTGGCGTCCCAGCCTTCCATGGGGAGGATCGCGAACCGGTTCGGCGCCGTGAGGGTGCCCACGCTTGCATCGCGAATCGCGATCGGTGCCGCGAGGGGTCCGTCCGGCGCCACCTGATCGTCGATCGGCACCTCGACGCCGAGTTCGCGCACATGGGATCGGAACCGGTCGGCCGAGTCGAGCCGTTTGACCTGCGTGTACCTCATGTGAGGGCGCGGAGCCGCTCGAGGATGGTGGCGAGTACGGCACGGTCGCTCTCGGGTCGCCGGACCGTGCCCGGAGGGGTCGCATCGCTGGTGCTCCACCCACGGAGCTCGAACCACATCGCCGCGTCGTGGCGATACCCGGGCACCGGATCGCGGAAGGTGAACGCACCGAGGTACTGCAGGACGTCGTTCAACTCGGAGAACCGGGGATCGTGGTCCGCCCACATCCGATCGCGGATCGCGAACTCCTCGGGCGCGAACGTGGACAGGCCGAGCAGGTAATCGGAGCCGTACATCACCATGTCGATCGCCAGGTCGTTGCCGGTGAAGACCTTGAAATCGGGTCGGAGTGTGTCGCGTTGCTGTAACCGGTCCCACTCGAGCTGGCGACTCAACGACGAGTGCTTGGCGCCGATGCACTGCGGGATCTGCACGAGCTCCCGGTACGCCTCGAGCGAGACGACGCGACCGTACGGGACGAACATCGATCCGAGCTCGAAACCGATGAACCGGTCGAGCCGAGCCGCGAGGGCCTCGTGGGCCGCAACCCAAGCCTGGTCGTCGAGAGAGTTCAACCCGTGCGACGGGAAGATCACCGGCGTCCCGCCGCGGTCGGTAACAGCGGACGCGGCGTGGAGGTAGGCATCCAGGTCGAACGGCGCGCCGGCATCGTCAGGGACGTACGCGCCCGCGACGAACGCACCGCCGGTGACTGCGGTCGCGAGGTCGAGCACGCGTTCCTGGTCGGCCTCGTCGAGGAGCTGCACGTACCCGGTGTCCATGTTCACCGCCGGCGTGAGGCTCTCGGCATGCGTGCGGGTGATGTGGGCCTCGACCGCAGGCCAGTCGATCGCGCCGTCGATGGTGTAAGGGATCAGGACGGCCGACATGCCGGTGATCGTGCGGCCGGGCCGCAGGAGGTGCTGGACGCCGAGCGGCGCGCGGGTCGACACGCCGAAGGTTCTACACCGAGTCGGGCGCGAGGGCCGGAAGTGCGGCGCTACCGGCTGCAGGCGTGGCTGTCGTTGCGGACCAGCTTGCCGATCAGCAGGTTGAGTCGCATGTAGTCGTGGCGAACGGGTCCCCAACAGGCACGGAGGAGGACCGGATCGACGGTCGTGGTCCCGGCGGCGTTGATCTTGCTGTAGTGGAGATGCGGTCCGGTCGAGATCCCGGAGTTGCCGCTGTACGCGATGCGTTGCCCCGCCACGACCCTCGTCGACGGCAGCGCGGTGATGCCGGCTTGGATCCGACTGAGGTGCACGTACATCGAGAAGGTGCCGTCGTCGTGACGGATCCGGATGCGAGTGCCGTTCATCCCGTGGTCGATGCACCACCGCACTGCGTCGGCGTAGGTACCGCCCGCCGGGATATGCGTGGATGGGTTGCAGTTGCGATTGTCGACGGAGACGAAGTCGACCGAACCGGCGGCGGTCGCGTAGACCGGCGTGCCGACGGGCATCTTGAAGTCGATTGCCGGCGTGGCGTGATTCGGGCCGGTCGGTGTGCCCCAGGTTGCGGAAACGGGGAACGTCCCGCGAAACGGAACCAGCCGCACGACGGAGACGGTCGCGGCACCGGCCGGCACCACGTCGACCGCGCCCAGCGTCGGGAGCCCGAGCGCGAGGAGACAGGCGATCACGGTGGCGGTACGAGCCGCCGAGCCGCGATGTGGTCTCGCGCTGGCGTGCCGCCGCGACGTCGATCCCTCCATCACGATCTATCGGCGCGAAGTCGGGTCGGTGCCATAGCGCGAACGCACCATTCGCGCCGGGATTCCCACGTTCTACACGGGAGCCTCGACGTCGAGTCGGGGGGTGTGGGGTGCCGGTTGACGGTCCCAGAGCGAGGCGACGAGGTCGGACCGCAGCGCGGCGACTGCGGGGTCGTTCCACCGGTTGTGCTGCTGGAGGGGATCGTCGGCCAGGTGGTACAACTCGCCCTCGGTACCGTCGTGGACGTAGCCCGGCCGGTACGCGGTGCACACCCAGCCGTCGGCGGTGATGGTGCGGAGGTGGACGGCGACGCCCCACAGTTCGCTGTCCCACTCGGTGAGCACATGGTCCTTGGTGCGCGCGGTGGCGTCGGCATCGTCGACGGGGAGCGGCGTGGCCTGGAGGTAGTCCGGTGCGTCCATTCCGGCGATCGCGCAGAACGTGGGTGCGAGTTCGACGAGGCCGACGGGGGTTGTCACCACCGCCGGGGTGATGGCGGCCGAGGGCGCGGGTCGCCACACGAGCGGCAGTCGCATGAGTCCGTCGACGTGATACGGGCCTTTGAACAGCAGGCCGAAGTCGCCCTGGAGTTCACCGTGGTCGGTCGTGAAGATGATGTCGACGTCGTCGGTCCAGCCGCGCGCGTCGATCGCCTGCAGGACGCGCCCGAGGGCTTCGTCGATCAGTTCGCATTCGACCGCGTTGCGCGCGTTGACCTCGCGCACCTGGTCTGCGGTCATCGTCGCCGGCACCCATTCCTTGGGCGCTTCGTAGTTGGAGACGAGTTCGCCGTCGTACCACTTGCGCCAGTGCACCGGCTTGTCGTCGAGGATCCGTTCGCGCGCCGCGGCCGTGGTCGGGTAGCCGGCAGGAAGCGGGACATCGTGCCAGTCGATGCGGCCCATCTCCGACTCCGGCGGGTCCCACGGGTGGTGCGGGTCGGGGAAACTCATCCAGCAGAACCAGTCGTCCGCCGTGTCGAGTCCGTCGAGCCACGAGATCGTGCGGTCCGCCACCCAATCGGTGTGGTACCAGTCCCGCGGCACCGGGTTCGCCTTCACCTGCGGCGCGTCGGTGTCGCCGCCGCCGAGGGCGCTCACGTTCCACGAACCGTCGATCGCGGCGTAGAACATCCCCGCGGCCTCGGGGTGATTCGTGGCGAGCCACTGCGCGTAGTGGAGTGACCCCGCGGCACCGTGGGTGGCGAACTCCAGATGGTCGAACCCGCGGTGCGGACCCATGGTGCCGTCGGCCCACGGGCGCATCGCGGTGGGCTTGCCAGAGCCGGCGAGGGTGTTCTCGGTAAACCGTCCGAACGCGTCCATGAACGGCTCGAAGTGGGCCTTGCCGATGAGGGCCGTGCGGTACCCGTGTCGGTGGAGGTCTTCGGCGACCGAGGGCGCGTCGACCGGGAGCGGGACTCCGTTCATCCACACGCCGTGGGTCGTCGGGTACTGGCCGGTGAGCATCGTCGACCGCGACGGCATGCACACGACCGACTGCGGGATGGCGCGCTCGTACCGGATGCCCTGCGCGGCCAAGCCGTCGACGACGGGCGTGCGGGCCAGGGTGCCACCGTTGCATCCGAGCGTGTCGTACCGCTGCTGGTCGGTGGTCACGAACAGGATCTTGCGCACGTCATCTCCGCTCTTGGCGCCTGCGGCGCCGGGCCGCTCGGGCCACGCCTCGCCGCGTGGCTTCGAGTACTGACAGGTTCAGCGGCGAGGCTCTTGTTCACGCTGGCGGCGG
>JBDUBS010000005.1:0-3226 GCA_040003875.1 Acidimicrobiia bacterium
GCGAAGCGTGGTGGTCCGAGGTGCTCGCCACAGCTGCGTTCGTCCGGGGCGCCGAGGCCGGCCGCGCCCTGATCGAGCGCGCCGGCGCGGCCGGCGTGCTCGTCACCGACGTCGGGCAGGTGGTCGAGACGGCCGGGATGAATCGCTATCGGGCGGCGATCGGCGAGGTCCGGTAGAGGTACTCGCTCGTGGTGAAACTCCGCAACGACTCGAGTTCGAGGAAGGCCATGACGCTCTTCAGCATCTCGCCGAGGTTGCGCTTCATCAGATCGGGATCGTCGCCGGCGCAGTAGAAGAGCATCGGGTCGGTCATGTGCGCGGCCGAGGGCCACGCCTCCTCCACGATGCCCTCGATGGGCGGGGCATCGGGGGTGATCGGGCGGGCCACGGCGTTGCGGACGTACCGCATCCGAGGCTGCATCGCCTCGGAGACTGGTGACTGCACCGTGTGCCAGTGGGTGATCCAGTCGTCGACCGTCATGGGCGCGGGTCGGCGCAGCAGCGTGACCATGACCACGCCGGGCGACCGGTCGCCGTCGGGCCAGTCCCGCACGCGGCCGTGCTCGTTGCCGCCGTAGTCCGTGTACATCGATTCGGTGACGAGGTACCCGGCGATGTGGTCGGTGTGCTCACGGAGGACGGCCTCGAACGGCCCACGGTCGTCGTAGCGGTCGAGCCACAGCGACACGAGTACGAAGGGCTGGACCTCACCGGCCGGTGGCGGCATCGGTACCGGCACCTGCGCGTCGGCGTCGTCGACCTGGATCGAGAGCCCCCGCGGATCGAGCGCGAGGAGCGCGGGCACCAGCCTGTCCCGCACGATCCGACCACGTTCCGTCGGGTCGAGGCCGACGCGCGGCCAACCCAGGTACTGCAGTTTCTCCATGGACTCGACTCTGGCACGGAAGCCGGCCCCCACCCAACTCCCGCGCCTCGGATTCCGGGTGACGGTGAGGACACTTCGCTGCACCGCCATCACAGCGTTTGTCAGCTTGAGGACGCCTCGCGCGTTCAAAGTGACAAACGCTCGGGAGGTGGGGCTACGCGTCCTCGGCCGGGACCAGCGTCCGCCAGACGAGCGCACCGAGGACACCGCCGACGATCGGGAACAGGACGAAGAGCCACAGTTGGCGGAGCGCCCAGCCACCCTGGAACACCGCAGTCGCGATGCTCCGGGCCGGGTTCACCGAGGTGTTGTCCACCGGGATCGTGATGAGGTGGATCAGGGTCAACATGAGGCCGACGGTGACGCCGGTGAAGCCCGCGGGCATCGACTTCCGGCTCGTGCTCGCGATCACGAAGATGAAGAGGGCGGTGAACACGATCTCGACCACGATCGCCGCGCCCATGGTGAAGTGGCCCGGCGAATGCGAGCCGTAGCCGTTCGACGCGAACCCGCTGAGCTTGGCGTTGAAGTGGACCGCGCTGTTCGACGCGATCTGGTAGATGACCAACGCGCCGACGAGACCGCCGATGATCTGACCGCCGAGGTAGAACGGCACGTCCTTGCTCTCGGTCTTGCGGATCGCCCACAACCCGATGGTGACGGCGGGGTTGATGTGGCAGCCCGAGATCGAACCGATCGCATAAGCGGCACACAGGAGGCTGAGGCCGAACGCGAGAGCGACGCCGAGCACGCCGACCGTCGCGGTCTTGAAGAATCCGCTGGTGGCGAGGACCGCCGTGCCGGGTCCACCGACGACGAGGATCATGGTGCCGATGCCCTCGGCGAGTGCGATACGTGCTTGCAGTTTCATGCGGGTTCCGACTCCTCCGGCTCCGCCCGCCCCGCCAGTGTAGGGACCGGATCCCCGTGGGGAGAGGGATCGTCGCGTTCGCGGGGTTGGGCTACTCCGCGAGCGCGCGCGCCAGATCTTCGGCGTCGCGCGTGATGCCCTCGAACCCACGGGCGGCGAGCGCGTCGCCGACGACGAACGTGGTGAGTCCGGCCGCGACCGTTTCGGTGGCGAGGTCGGGCGTGCCGGACACTCGCGTGCACACGACGACCGCGGCCGCGGCGATGGTCCGTGGTGTCCCTGCGGTGGTCACGGTCAGCGAGTCGGCGCGGATCTCGACCACCTCGGTCTCGGCGAGCAGCCGAACCCCCGCAGCCTCGATGTCGGCCACCATGCGGAAGCGGCCAGGGAGTCCGAGTTCGACGCCGAACACGCGGGACGATTCGATCACGGTGATCGCAGCGCCTCGTGCCCGCAGCGCGGCGGCCAGCGTGAGCCCGGGCTTGCCGCCGCCGACGATCACCACGGGATCGGGTACCGACGCGCCGTCGACAAACCAGGCGGTGGTGGACCCAGGTCCGACGACG
Source organism: Acidimicrobiia bacterium (assembly GCA_040003875.1). Lineage (GTDB taxonomy): Bacteria > Actinomycetota > Acidimicrobiia > IMCC26256 > JAENVU01 > JAENVU01. The sequence continues at coordinate 2,324 of JBDUBS010000005.1, forward strand.
TGGGGCAGGTCCCGTCCGGCCACGGCGGGCGCGGTCCATCGGGGCCCCGTTGCGATGACCACCGCGTCGGGTCGGGCGGCGAGGAGATCGTCGACGTTGGCGCGGCGGCCCAGTTGCACTCCAACCCCTGCGAGTGCGACTTCGGACTCCAGCCACGCGCGGTAACGGTCGAGCACTGCGTCGGCACCCCGGACGTCGCGCAGCACCCCACCGAGCGTCGCCCCGGATTCCCACACCTCCACGTGATGACCCTGGCCCGCGAGCACCCGCGCCGCATCGAGTCCGGCCGGTCCGCCCCCGACGACGATCACCGACTGCGAACGCCGGGCCACCGCGAGCGCGGCCTCGTCCTCGCGGCCGGTGGCGGCATTCGCGACGCACGCGAGCGACTGGTTGACGAAGATGTTGCCGATGCAGCGGTACTGGTAGAGGCAGGGTCTGATGCGCTCGGGCTCGCCGGCCGCCAGGCGGTTCGGCAGGTCGGGGTCGGCCAGCAACTTGCGGCCCATGGCGACGAAGTCGGCCCGCCCTTCGGCGAGCACTTGCTCGGCTTCGTCGGGCTCGAAGCGGCCGAAGGTGATGACCGGGACGTCGACGCGCTCGCGCACCGCGGCCGCGTAGTCCGCGAGGTCACCGACCCGGTGCGGTGCGTAGGAATCGGTCGGTCCCGTCGCGACATCGAGGTTCGCGTACGCGGTGACGTGCACCGCGTCGAGCCCGGCCTCGACCGCAAGTTCGATCACGGCGAGTTGGTCGTCGAATGTCTCGCCGTCAGGCTTGTGGCGTTCGAGTGCGTTGATCCGGATCCACAGAGGGAAGTCGTCCCCCACCCGCGCCCGGACTCCCGCGATGATCTCGAGCAGGAGTCGCGCCCGGTGCTCGACCGGACCGCCCCATCGGTCC
>JBDUBS010000600.1:0-3220 GCA_040003875.1 Acidimicrobiia bacterium
CAAGTCACCCGATAGCGCCCTCCCCACCGTTTCGCGTGGCACACGCGCGTACAGCGCGGTCAGCGCGGTGTATCGACGCCAAAGCGCGGGGCACTGGTGGTTCAGGCGGTCTTCTTGCGGGGGGCGCGCTTCTTCTTGGCGGGTGCGTCGTCGGCAGCCGATTCCTCGGAGCCGGCCCGTTGCAGGCTCGCCTCCAACGCCGCCATCAGGTCCAGCACCTTTGCCGGCGCCTCCGGCTGAGGCTCCGCGACGATCTCCTCGCCCGCGGCCTTCTTGTCGATCAGGGCGAGCAGCTGCTCGCGGTACTGGTCGTGGTACTTGGTCGCCTCGAAGTCGGCCGAGAGCGTCTCGACCAGTTGGCGGGCCATCGCCGTCTCCCGGTCGGTGAACTCGATCTCCTCCTCGGGCAACCCCAACGACGCCGGGTCCACGATCTCGTCGGCGTAGCGCATCGTCTCGACGCACAGCATGCCGTCGACCGGTCGGATGGCCACGAGCCGCTCCTTGGCCCGCAGCACGACGCGACCCACCGCCACCTTGCCCAGCTCGGTCATCGCGTCGACGAGGAGTTGGTACGGCTTCGCCGATGTCTCGTCGACCATGACGTAATAGGGCGTGTCGAAATAGATCGGGTCGATGTCGGCGAGGTCCACGAAGTCCTCGATGTCGATCGTGTGACTCGCCTTCGGCGCGAGGGCGTCGAGTTCGGACTTCTCGACGACGACGTAGCGGCCCTTCTCGATCTCGTAGCCCTTGACGATCTTGTCGGATGTGATCTCCTCGCCGGTCTGCTCCGAGATCCGACGATTCCGCACGCGCGAACCCGTTCCGGCTTCGAGTTGATTGAACGACACGTCACGCGATTTCGTCGCCGGCGTGAGCTTCACCGGCACGGTGACGAGTCCAAAGCTGATGTTTCCGGTCCACACCGCGGTGGGCACTTCAGAACCTCCGGTCGGGAATGAACTACTAGGTTCGCACAATGGCCGAGGTCCCGGTGCACATCGACGGCCGTACGCTCACCCTCTCCAATCTGGAGAAGGTCCTGTACCCGGAAAGTGGCTTCACCAAAGCCCAAGTGGTCGATTACTACGTCCGGATCGCGCCCGTGATCCTCCCCCACCTGCGGGGCCGGCCGCTCACGTTGGTCCGGTACCCCGACGGCGTGGCGGGCAAGTCGTTCTTCGAGAAGCGTCGGCCACCGTCGGCGCCCGACTGGGTCGAGACCGGCGGTGAGCTCGGGTCGGTGCTCTGCGACGAGCCCGCCACCCTCGTGTGGCTGGCCAACCTCGCCGCGCTCGAGCTCCACACCCATCAGCACACGGTGTCGGCGCCCGACCTGCCGACGGCCGTCGTGCTCGACCTCGACCCCGGTCCCCCCGCGGGAGTCCTCGACTGCGCCCGGGTCGCGCTCGACGTCCGCTCGGTCCTCGACCGACTCGGACTGGTCTCGGTGGTGAAGACGAGCGGGTCGAAGGGCCTGCACTTGTCGATACCGATCGCGCGCGGAAGCGCCGACGACGACGCCACGAAGGGTTTCGCGCTCGCACTCGGTCGCCTCCTCGCGGAAACTGCGCCGAAGCGCGTGACCGTCGCCATGGCCAAGGACCATCGCGGGGGCAAGGTGTTCGTCGACTGGAGTCAGAACGACCGGCACAAGACGACGGTGGCGGCCTACTCGCTGCGCGCCCGGCCCCAGCCGACGGTCTCGACCCCCGTCAGCTGGTCCGAGGTCGAAGCCGCGCTGGACGAAGACGCCCCCGGCCGGCTCACCTTCACGACGGCCGAGGCCCTCGCGCGCGTCGCCGATCACGGAGACCTCTACGCCGCGAACCTGGACTCCGAGCAGGTGCTCCCGACGCTCGCGTAGCCTCCGCGCATGGACCTCGACGGAGCAGTCGCGATCGTCACCGGCGCGAGTCGAGGAGTCGGTGCTGCGACGGCCGTCGCACTGGCCGCCAACGGCGCGCGCGTGGTGTGTGCGGCGCGCGCCACCGACGCGTCGCCGCTGCCCATTGCCGGGACCATCGACGACACCGTCCGCACCATCATCGACGCGGGCGGTACTGGCGTCGCTCGACCCACCAATCTCGCGGTCGACACCGATGTCGTCGCGCTCGTCGACGAGACCGTCGATCACTTCGGCCGGGTCGACATTCTCGTCAACAACGCCGCCATCACGTTTCCCGGCGACGTCGACCTCCCGATGAAGCGCTTCGACCTGGTGTTCGCGGTCGATCTGCGCGCTCCGGTCATCGCGGCTCAGCGCGCCCTCCCGGGAATGATCGAACGCCGGAGCGGTGCCATCGTGAACGTCTCGTCGGCGGCAGCGCTCAACTACTACCCGGGCCAGATGGCGTACGGCATGGCCAAGGCGGCGCTGGAGCACTTCACGGTCTCGCTCGCGGCGCAGGTCGCGAGCCATGACATTTCGGTGAACACCTTCCGCATCGACGTGCCGGTGGCGTCGGAAGGATTCCTCGCCGCGATGCCCGGGGCAGACCACTCCGACTGGGAGCCACCGTCCGTTGCGGCCGAGGGCATCGTCTGGATGGTGCGCCAAAACGCCGAGTACACCGGCCGGAACACCGGCATGGCACAGCTGCGGCGCGAGAACGGGATCATGGCCACCCGCGCCGAACGAGTTCATCGGCAAGAAGCAACGATGGTGACGGAGTCACCGCTCGGTCGGTAGCCCGCGGTTCACGTTGTGCTCGGTGCCGGTACGGTCGACGGATGACCGGCGTCTCCATCTCCGTGAGCGGCGTCTCCATGCGTTACGCGACGCGCGGTGGCTCCGTGGAGGTGCTCGACGAGTTCGATCTCACCGTCGCCACCGGCGAACGCGTCGCCATCATGGGACCGTCCGGCGCCGGCAAGACGACCTTGCTCGCACTCATCGGCGGCCTGGAAGCGATCCAGCACGGCAGGATCCGCGTCGGCGACATCGACCTCGCCACCCTGCACGGCGATGCGCTCGCCGCCTACCGCCACCGGACCGTCGGGTTCGTGTTCCAGCACTTCGGGCTGCTCGGCAACCTCAGCGCACGCGAGAACATCGAACTCGCGATGTCCTTCGGCGGTCGGAGCGGACGCGATCGACGCGCCCGAGCGTTGGCGCTTCTCGATGCAGTCGGCATCGCGAACCGCGCCGACCATCGGCCGGCGGAGCTGAGTGGAGGCGAGTCCCAACGCGTGGCGCTCGCCCGTGCCCTCGCCA
>JBDUBS010000674.1:0-3219 GCA_040003875.1 Acidimicrobiia bacterium
CCACGATGAGAACGCCCGTCACTTACACCAAACGTTGCGGACACCCCTTGAGCCCACCGACGCTGAGCGCGTTGAAGCTGACAAACGCTGGAGAGGGGGGAGCTTGATCGAAGGCGATGACGTGGTCGACGGGTGTGTCGCAGCGTTCGAGAAGCGCTCGTTCCCCGCACAGAACGGTGGTACTCGAGCGTTCGAGGGTGGCGCGCCACTCCTCGGGGTGCAGGCGGTGGTTGAGCGGCACGAGGATGCGGCCCGCATGCGGGATCGCGTAATACAGCACGACGTACTCGGTGCAGTTCTCCGCCACCACGGCGACGCGCGCGCCCGGTTCGGTGATCGACGCAATCTGCGCGGCGCGCTCCTCGACCCGCGTCCACAGTTCCCCAAACGTCACGCGCTCGCGCTCGGTGATCACCGCCGCGGTGTCCGGCGCGCGTTCCACCGCCGCCCGCAGCATCTCGGAGAGCGTCACCCCCCGATCCTCCCACGACTTGACGGCTCGTTCGCTCGCACTCCTGTCGGTGATGCGCTCCGCGGGCGCGCAGCGGAGGCGAGCAGTCTCGAAGCGAACCCACGTCACCACCGCCGATCAGGAGTGTGGGCGAAGCGGCAGTCGGTCGGTGTCCGAAACCCGCCAGCATGGCGGCACCGGACATGTCATGGTGGTCGAGTGATGCCCGACTTCGAACAGTGCTACCGAGCGATCGAGAGCAAGGACGCCCGATTCGACGGATGGTTCTTCACCGCCGTCCGCACCACCAACATCTACTGCCGGCCGAGTTGTCCCGCTCGCACGCCGTACCGCAAGAACGTGGAGTTCCTCCCGACCGCGGCCGCCGCACAGCGGGCCGGGTACCGCGCGTGCAAGCGCTGCCGGCCCGACACGTCGCCCGGCTCGCCGGAATGGGATCCGCGTGGCGATGTCGTCGCCCGCGCCATGCGATTGATCGCCGACGGGGTCGTCGACCGTGATGGCGTCGGAGGATTGGCGATCCGGCTCGCCTACAGCGAACGGCAGATCAACCGGTTACTCGTCGCCGAGGTCGGCGCGGGTCCGCTCGCGCTGGCCCGCGCGCAACGCGCTCAGTCGGCGCGCGTGTTGATCGAAACCACTGATCTCACTTTCGCCGATGTCGCGTTCGCATCGGGGTTCTCGAGCATCCGTCAGTTCAACGACACCATCCGCGAAGTGTTCGCGGTGACCCCCACCGAGTTGCGCCACCGGCGAAACATCGTTGCCGAGCCGGGGACGGTGACGGTCCGCCTCGCGGCCCGGCCTCCGTTCGACGGTGCGCGCCTGCTCGAGTTTCTCGCGTTGCGTGCCGTCACCGGGGTCGAGGAGGTGGTCGACGGTTCGTACCGTCGGTCGCTCGCCCTACCGCATGGCACCGGGGTGATCACCGTGACGCCGGCCGCGGATCATGTGATCGGTGCGTTCCGGCTCGACGACTTGCGGGACCTCAATGCCGCGGTGGCGCGCACCCGGCGCCTGTTCGATCTCGATGCCGACCCGACGAGTGTCGACGCGGCGCTCCAGGCCGATCCCGTGCTGGCGCCGCTCATCGCGAGGCGTCCGGGGCTCCGCGTCCCCGGTCATCCGGACGGTACGGAGCTCGTCACGCGCGCCGTCATCGGCCAGCAGGTGTCGGTCGCGGGCGCCCGGACCGTTGCCGCGCAGCTGACCCGGCGGTTCGGCAAGCCGCTCGACGCGCCGGCCGGTTCCATCACGCATCTGTTCCCGGATGCGGCCACGCTCGCGACCGTCGACGCGGCCGAGTACCCGATGCCGCGCGCCCGCGGGTCCGCGCTGCGCACCGTCGCCCTTGCGATCGCCGATGGCGAGCTCATGATCGACCCGGGCGCGGATCGTGACGATCTGCGCGCGCGGCTGGTCGCGCTCCCCGGGGTCGGTCCGTGGACCGCGGAGTACGTGTTGATGCGTGCGGTCGGCGATCCCGATGCGTTCATGCCCACCGACCTCGGTGTGCGGCGCGCGTTCGAGGCGAACGAGCTCGATGCCCGACCGCGTGCTGTGTTGTCCCGAGCCGAGGCCTGGCGACCCTGGCGCGCGTACGCCAACGCCCATCTGTGGGCATCCCTGAGTGAGGAGAGTTAGATGTCGAAGTACACCACCTACGACGGTCCGCAAGGTCCGCTGTTCCTCGCGGTCGACGACCGCGGTCGCGTCCTACGCCTCCATTTCGTCGACGGTGCGCTACCCGTCGAACCGGGTTGGGTCGAGGACCGGGCCGCGCTTGCCGAGGTGACCCGCCAACTCGACGAGTACTTCGCCGGCGAGCGGACCGACTTCGATCTCGAGTTGGCACCGCGCGGGACCCCCTTCCAACTCGAGGTGTGGCGTCAGCTGTGCGGGATTCCCTACGGCGAGACGATCTCCTACGGCGAACTGGCCAAGCGCGTCGACCGGCCCGGAGCGGCCCGCGCGGTCGGATCGGCCAACGGTCAGAATCCCATCGCGATCATCGTCCCGTGTCATCGCGTGATCGGCGCCGACGGGTCCCTGACCGGATTCGGCGGCGGCCTGCCGTGGAAGCGCTGGCTTCTCGACCGCGAGCAACCCCAGGGCAGCTTCATCGACGGCTGACCGCGGCGGTGGGGGGCCACGACCTGATTCCGACGACCGCGCGAAACTGAGCCGATGCACGAGACTGTCGTTGACCTCGAGCAGCTCCAAGCGCTGCTCGACCGCAGCGCGGCGGGCGGCGGCGTGCACCTCAGCGAGGTGATCACGCCCGATCGTCGACTTTCCGCCGAGGCGGTGTGCGAGCGACTCGACGGCATGTGCCTGCTCAGCCTCGCGACCGTCACTGCCGACGGGCGGCCGCTCGTGGGGCCGGTCGACGGCTTCTTCTATCGCGGCGCGTTCCACTTCGGCTCTTCGCCCGACTCGGTACGGTTCCGTCACATCCGGGCCCGGCCGCCGGTGAGCGCCACACACGTCCCCGGGGAGGAGCTGGCGGTGACCGTGCACGGACGGGCGACGATCATCGACGTCGCGAGCCCGGAGCACGCCGGCTTCCGCGAGACGCTGCTCGGCGTCTACGTCCCGCGCTACGGCGCGGAATGGGAGACGTTCCTCGATTCGGGTCCGGTCTACGCCCGGATCGACGCCGACAAGATGTTCACCTTCCACATGGAGCCCGACGGCTGAATCGATCGCGGCCCTGATCCATCCCGACAATGCGTCGCAAACCCGCG
>JBDUBS010000554.1:0-10839 GCA_040003875.1 Acidimicrobiia bacterium
TCCGGCCACCGAGTCGAGTGCGCCGAGCACCGCGGTGCCCTCGACCTCGGTCAGCAACCCGGTCTCGACGAGCATCGTCACGTGGGCGCGTGAGCCCTCGATGTCCTCCGGTGCCATGCGCTGGTCGAACGGCAGACTCACCGACAACGCCATCAGCGCGTCGGCCGGTCCGTCGGCGAACCGACCGTGCCACAGCGTGTTCCCGCCAGTGGTCACGTCAACTCCCGGCTCGGCCCGGCGGCGGCACGGCCGGTTCTTCCACGCGCTGACGCTTGGCCCAGGTCTCCACCGACAGGCCCCACAGCCGGACGAACCCGGCGGCGTCCTCGTGGCGGAACGCGTCGTCGGACTCGTACGTGGCGAGTTGGTAATCGTAGAGACCACGTTCGGCTCGCCGGCCGACGACGGTGCATTGGCCCGGTTGCAGTCGCAGCCGAACTTCGCCCGTGACGTGCTTCTGGGTCGAGTCGACGAACGCGTCGAACGCTTCGCGCAACGGCGAGTACCAGAGCCCGTCGTAGACGGTTTCGGCGTAGCGCGTCTCGAGGCGGCTCTTCTCTCGCATCACGTCCCGTTCGAGCGTGATCGACTCGAGATCGGCGTGGGCCAGGAGCAGCGCGAGCGCACCGGGACACTCGTAGACCTCGCGGCTCTTGATACCGACCCGCCGGTTCTCGACCATGTCGATGCGGCCGAACCCGTAGGCCCCGACCATCGCGTCGAGCTCGGGGAGCATCTGGTGCACGGGAGTGGGAACACCGTCGAGCGTGACGGGCACACCCCGCTCGAAACCGATGACGAGCTCGGTCGGCTCCGACGGTGCGTCGGCAACCGCGCGGGTGCGTTCGTAGATGTCGTCGGGCGGAGCGTTCCAAGGGTCTTCGATCGCGCCGCACTCGACTGCCCGACCCATGATGTTCTCGTCCACGGAATAGGGCTTGGCCTCGGTCGCGGTGATCGGGATGCCGAACCGGGCGGCGTATTCGATCGAGTCCTTGCGCGTGAAGCCCCAGACGCGGACGGGCGCGAGCACCTCGAGATCGGGTGCGAGGGTCCGCAAGCTCACCTCGAACCGGACCTGGTCGTTACCCTTCCCGGTGCAGCCGTGGGCGACCGCATCCGCACCACACTCGCGTGCCGCCGCGACGAGGTGCCGGGCGATCACGGGGCGCGACAGCGACGACACCAGTGGGTACTTGCCTTCGTACAGCGCATTCGCCTTGAGCGCGTTCACCACGTAGCGCGCGCCATACTCCTCGCGTGCGTCGACCACGCGAGCGTCGATCGCCCCGGCGACGAGCGCGCGCTGGCGGATCGCGTCCCAGTACGCAGCGTTCGCATTCGGCTCCTGGCCGACGTCGACCGCGAGCGCAACGACCTCCGCGCCCCACTCCTCTTGAATCCACTTCACCGCGACGGACGTGTCGAGTCCACCTGAGTACGCGAGCACTACGCGTTGCATCGAACGATCCTCACAATCCTGCGAGTTGGGCGAGATGCGCCGCGACTGCGGCACCACCGACACTCTCTTCGCACACCAAGATCAGCGTGTCGTCGCCGGCCACCGTACCCAGCACATCGGCCGAACCGGCCCGGTCCAGCGCCGAACCGATCACGTGCGCCGAGCCGGGTGGGGTGCGCAACACCACGAGGTTCGCCGAATGGGCGACGTCGACCACGAACTCCCCCATCACCCGCCGCAGGTGGTCGTCCGGGCTGGCCACGTCCTTGGCGTGCTCCGGCACGGCGTACGCCATCGCGCCACCCGGGATGCGGACCTTGACCGCCCCGAGTTCTTCGAGGTCGCGGCTGACGGTGGCCTGGGTGGCCACCACCCCGGCGGACGCGAGCATCTCGACCAACTGGCCCTGACTCGAGATCACCTGCTCCTCGAGCAGACGGGCGATCCGATGTTGCCGTTGGGGTTTACCGAGCGTGGCCATCAGGTGGTCTCCATCAAGAACGCGAACAACGCACGCTTCGCGTGCATTCGATTGGCGGCCTGCTGCCAGATCGCGCTCGCAGGACCGTCGAGGACGTCGTCGGTGACCTCTTCACCGCGGTGCGCGGGGAGGCAGTGGAGAAAGTGCGCGTCGGGTCCCGCGGCGGCCATGAGTGGCGTGTCGACCCGCCAACCGGCGAAGGCCTTGCGACGGATCACGGCCTCGTCCTCGGCACCCATCGACGTCCAGGTGTCGGTATAGACGACGTCCGCGCCCTTCACCGCCTCGTACGGCTCGGTGATGAGGTCGATCGCACCACCGAGGTTGCGGGCGCGATCGACCACGTCGACGTCCAACTCGTACCCGACGGGCGAGCTGACCGTGAGCTCCAATCCGGTCAGCGCAGCACCGAACGCCAGCGACGCGGCCACGTTGTTCCCGTCCCCGACGTAGGCCACCCGACGACCCTCGAGCCCACCGAGGAGTTCACGGATGGTGAACAGATCGGCGAGGGTCTGGCATGGATGGCCCCGGTCCGACAGCAGGTTCACGATCGGGGTGTCGACCGCGACGGCCATGCGTTCGAGGACCGAGTGGTCGAAGACGCGCACCGCGATGATCGCGTGGAAGCTCGCGAGCGTGCGCGCCACGTCCTCGGCCGACTCGCGTTCGTCGATGCTGATCTCGTCGTGGCGGATCGAGATCGGATGACCTCCGAGGGACACCACCGCCATCTCGCCGCTGTTGCGCGTGCGCGCCGACGGCTTCTGGAACACGAGGGCGACGCCGCATCCCGCCAACGCCGCCGGGATCGGTGTCCCCGGGATTTTCCACGCGGTCATCGTGTCGAGCAGGGACGCCAGCTCGGGGTGGGACAGCTCGTCCACTTCCAGGAAATCACGCATCACGGACCACCTCCGAGAAGATCTGCACCGCTCGGTCGATGTCGGCGTCGGTCACGAGCAGGGGTGGGGCGAACCGGACCACGGTCGGCGTGACCGCGTTGACCACGAGGCCCCGCTCGAGGCAGGTGGTCGCGATCGGACCCGCGGGCTTGTCGGCCGCCATCTCGGCACCGAGGAGCAGACCCGCGCCCCGCACGGCCACGACCCCGTCCACCGCCAGGATCGCCGCGGCGAGGCGCTGACCGGCGGTCGCGGCGCGACGGGGCACGTCTTCGCGCTCCATCACGTCGAGCGTCGTCAGCGCGGCCCGGGCCGCAAGCGGCTGACCACCGAACGTGGAGGCGTGGTCGCCCGGCTTGAACGCGGCCGCGACGTCGGCCCGGGCCCAACACGCGCCGATGGGCATCCCGTTGCCGAGCGCCTTGGCCATCGTGACCACGTCGGGCCGGACGTCGCCGCCGTGCTCGAACCCGAACCACGTGCCGGTGCGACCGAGCCCGGTCTGGACCTCGTCCATCATCAGCAACGCTTCGCGTTCGTCACAGAGCGCGCGGAGGCCTGCGAGATAACCGGGCGGGGCCGGGTTCACGCCCCCCTCACCCTGCACCGCTTCCATCAGTACCGCGCAGACACGTTCGTCCATGGCGGCGGCCGCAGCATCGAGATCGCCGAACGCGACGTGCCGGAAACCACTCGGCAGCGGTTGGAACGTCTCCTGCTTCTGGGGCTGACCGGTGGCGGCCAACGTCGTCAGCGTGCGTCCGTGGAAGGAGTTGAAGGCGCTCAGCACGTGGAAGCGTTCCGGGCCGCCGTTGGCCTGGCCGTACCGACGGGCCAACTTGATCGCACACTCGTTGGCCTCGGCACCCGAGTTGGCGAAGAAGACCCGACCGGCGGTCCCGGTGGCCGAGGTGAGCAAGAGGTCGATCCGTTCCGCCAACCGCGGCTGCACGTCGTTGAGGTACAGGTTCGAGACGTGGGTGAGGGTCCGAGCTTGATCGGCGATGGCGTCGGCCACCTCGGGATGGGCGTGCCCGAGCGACACCGTGGCCAGGCCCGTGAGGAAGTCGAGGTATTCCATACCGGCGCTGTCCCAGAGGCGGGTGCCCTCGCCGCGGACGAACGCCACCGGGAGGCGGCCGTAGGTCTGCATCACGTGGTCGGCATCGAGCCGGGTCAACTCCGTGAGCACCGCGTCGCGCGTCGAGATGTTCATGCGTCCGTCGATCCGACCATGGTGCCGATCCCCTCTCGGGTGAAGAACTCGAGCAGCAGCGCGTGAGGGACGCGCCCGTCGAGGATGTGGGCACGGGTCACGCCGTGACGCAACGCGTGGATGCACGACGCCAACTTCGGAAGCATGCCCGCGCTCGCCTTGCCGTCGGCGACGAGTTGTTCGAGTCCGTCGGCGTCGATCTGCGCGATCAACGAATCCTCATCGGGAAAGTTGCCGTAGACGCCGGCGACATCCGTGAGGTACACGAGTTTCTCCGCGCCGAGTTCCTCGGCGATCGCACCCGCGACCGCGTCGGCGTTCACGTTGTACGCCTGGCCGGCCTCGCCCATACCGATGGTCGCGATCACCGGGATCAGCTCCTCGCGCAGGAGCCGGCGCAGGATCGACGCGTCGATGTCGGTGACGTCACCCACGAAGCCGAGCCGTTCGTCGCGCGGGGCGACGCTGATGAGACCCGCGTCCTCGCCGGAGAGGCCCACCGCGTACGAGCCGTGCTGGTTGAGCGAAGCGACGACCTCACGGTTCACCTTTCCGACCAATGCCATTCGGGCGATGTCGACGGTCTCGGCGTCGGTGACGCGGTGGCCGTCGAGGAACTCGGGCTCCTTGCCGAGGCGACGCATGAGCTCGCTGATCTGCGGTCCGCCGCCGTGGACCACTACCGGATTCATCCCCACGAGACGCATGAGGACCACATCCTGCGCGAAGAGGTCGGCCAGCTCGGGCCGGTCCATCGCGTGACCGCCGTACTTGATGACCACCGTCCGTCCGCTGAAGGCGCGGATGTACGGCAACGCCTCGGCGAGAATGTGCGCCTTCTCCTCCGCCTGCGCCCGCCGCGCGTCAACCGTCATGACGACCTCCAGAGAACCCGCTCCCCGCACCGGAGCCGTATCGCCTGGTCTGCCGACCGACGGCGCTTCGAGCGGACGGTGCCCAGACGCAGCGACCGGTCGGCCGAACCACGTCACATCTGGACCTCCGAGGGAGCGCGGCCATCAGGGAGGCCATTAGGACGTGCCTCGGTTCTCGTCGATGTAGGCGTGAGAGAGGTCGGTGAAGAGGACGGTGGCGGAGCTGTGACCGTTGCGCAGGTCGCAGACGACCTCGATCTCCGGCTCGGCCATGACCGATGCCAGGAGTGCCGCCTCGGTGCCGGCATCGATCCCGTCCCGACACGCGACGGTCCCGTTGTACGCGATCTCGACCGTCTCGGGGTCGAACAGCGCACCGCTCGCACCCAGTTCCGAGAGGATGCGACCCCAGTACGGATCCTCGCCGTTGAACGAACACTGCACCAGTTGCGACCCGGCTACGGCGCGGGCGGCACGGCGGGCGTCGTCGGCGTTGCGCGCACCCACCACCCTCACCCGGAGCAGCTTCGTCGCACCCTCCGCGTCGCGGGCCATCTGCTCGGCGAGGGAACCACACACGTCGGTCAGCGCGTCGGTGAGGGCATGGGCGTCGGCCCGCCCGTCGATCGTGGTGCCGGACGCGCCGTTGGCGAGGACGAGGACGGTGTCGTTGGTACTCATCGAGCCGTCGACCAGCAACTGGTTGAAGGTGACCGCGACCGCGTCGGCGAGCGCCTGCTGGAGCACGTCCGGTGCGACACCGACGTCGGTGGTGAGGACCGCCAACATGGTGGCCATCGCGGGAGACAGCATCGCGGCCCCCTTGGCCATCCCACCGACCCGTGCATCAGTGGTGCCGACCACCGCCATGGCTTCCTTGCGGACGGTGTCGGTGGTGAGGATCGCGTCGGCCGCGGCGGTGGCGCCGTTGAGGTCGGCGCACAGCGCGGGGATCCCGGTCGTGAGCACGTCCATGGGCATGAAGTAACCGATGAGTCCGGTGGAACAGACGAGGATGTCCTCGGGCGCGCCGCCGAGCCCGGTAGCCGTGAGTTCGGCCATCCGATACGCGTCGGCCCGCCCCTGCTCCCCCGTCGCCGCGTTCGCGTTCCCGGACGACAGCACGACGGCGGCCGCCCGACCATCGCCGAGGTGGGCCCGACTGATCTGCACCGGCGCCGCGCACGCGATGTTCGTCGTGAACACGCCGGCCGCCGACCCCGGCCGACCGTCGGCGGTCGCGACGATCGCGAGGTCCGGGACGCCGTCGGGCTTGATGCCGCACGCCGCGCCCCCCGCGACGAACCCCTTCGCTGCCGTCACACTCAAGGTTCCACCCGTTTCTCGCTCATGGCCACATCCCTACGCTCGGCAGTGCTGTGACCTCGGGGAGGTCCAGCAGGAGATTCGCGTTCTGGACCGCACCACCGGATGCCCCCTTGACCAGGTTGTCGAGGACACCGAGCGCGAGCACCCGGTTGGTGCGCCCGTCGTAGCGGACGGTGACCAGGCACGTGTTCGCCCCGGTTGCCGCCTTGGTCGGCGGCGGATCGTCGACCACGACCACGAACGGCTCCGCCGCGTAGTACTCGCGGTAGGTGGCCAGCAACGACTCGGTCGAGAGGCCGTCGACCACGGGGGCGGCGTGACACGTCGCTTGCATACCGCGCACCATCGGGACGAGATGCGGCGTGAACAATGCTTGCACGGGCGAGCCCGCGACCTTGGTGAGCGTACGTTCGATCTCCACGGTGTGCCGATGAGTCAGCAACCCGTAGGCACTCACGCTCTCGTCGACCTCGGAGAAGTGGCTCGTCACCTTGAGCCCGCGCCCGGCGCCCGATACGCCCGACATCGCGTCGACGATCACGTGGGGGTCGACCAGTCCGGCGGCGAGGAGGGGTGCCAGTGCGATCGACGCGGCGGTCGGATAGCAGCCCGGCACCGCGACGTTGCGGGCGGCGAGGACGTCCGCTCGATAGAACTCGACCATCCCGTACGCGAACTGCTCGATCAACTCCGGTGCCTGGTGGGCCTCGCCGTACCACTGCTCGTAGTCGGCCGCGCCGAGTCGGAAGTCGGCCCCGAGATCGACGATGTGGCCGACCTCGCCGATCAGCTTCGGTACGAACGACTGGGACGCGCCGTGGGGCATGGCAAGGAACACGAGGTCGAGTCCGGCGACCGCTGCCGGGTCCATGGCCGAGTATTCGAGGTGCGGATACGCCGCGGCGAGGGACGGGTACACCGCGGCCACCCGGGCCCCCGCGTTGGTGTCGGCGGTGACCGCGACGACATCGATCTCGGGGTGGGTGGAGAGCAGTCGGAGGAGCTCCGCGCCTGTGTACCCTGACCCCCCGACGACTGCCGCTTGATACGCCATGACGAATAGCATACATCCGAATGCATAATGACGCAGGTCTTTCCGAACCCGCCTTCGCCGGACTGATGCCGGGCGACGCCTTCGGCCCCGTCGTGTATGAGGTTTCGGAACCGGCCAACGACCGCTACTGGCAGGCCGCGGGCGTCGAGCACAGCACCCGAGATGCCGGATTCCTCTATCCCCCGATGGCCGCCAACCTGACCATCCTCGCCCTGCAGACCGTCGCGCCGGCGCCGCTCCTGCACACGCACCAACGGCTCGTGTGCCATCGGGCCGCACCGGCTCCGGCGCCGCTGACCGTCACCGGCACCGTGACCGCACGGTTCACCCGACGCGGCCGCGAGTACCTCGAGGTCACCGCCGAGGTCACGACCGACGGCTGCCCCCTGTGGACGTCGGTCGCCACCTTCATCGCGGCCGGGACCCCGGCATGAGCCGCCCGTCGCGCCATCGTTCGCTCGTCCTCACCGCCGACCTGCTGCGGCTGTACTCACGGCGTGGCAACTACCACTCGGATCCGGACGCGGCGGCCGACATCGGGTACACCCGTCTCGTCGCGCAGGGGATGCAGGTGGCGGGTCCTGCATACGGGTTGCTCCTCGACGAGTGGGGTGACGACTTCCTCGCGCACGGTGCGATCGACCTGAAGTTCGTCGGGATGGTCACCGACGGCGAGACGGTCGAGGCCACGGTGGTCCCCTCCGAAACGGACGAGGCCGAGATCGTCGTCACCGTCGCCGACCGCACCGCCGTCGTGGGGAGAGCAGTGCGCCGCACGAGGTCCGCGTGACCTGGCTCCCCCGCCACCCGTGGAACACCGACTTCACGTGGCGCGATCACGCCGGTCCGTTCCGCCGGGTGACGGCTGATCAGGCGCGCCAGTACGACGAGCTCGGGTACTTCGTGATCGACGGAGCAGTCGACTCCGACACGGTCGCGGCCCTCACCGCGGCCATCGAACCGCTCGACGAAGAGGTGATGGAGTTCCTCGCCACGCGGCCCGAAGGTCGGTTCAGCATCGCCGGGGTCGACACCGTCTCCATCGCCCTCCACCCGTCGGTGCGGTCCGCGGTGTGCCGCGAGTTCTGCGCCTCCGAACTCATGGCCGATCTCGGTCACGACCTCATCGGCCCGGACGTCCGGCTCTACTGGGACCAGTCGGTCTTCAAACGTCCCCAAGGTGCGGAACCGGTCCTGTGGCATCAGGACAACGGTTACACGTACATCGATCCGCAGGCCTACCTGACGGTGTGGGTCGCGCTCACCGACGCCACCCCGGAGAACGGCTGCATCTCGGTGCTCCCCGAAGTCCACCGGTCGGGCACCGTCGCCCATCGGAACACCCCGATCGGGTTCGAGTGCTGCACCGATCCGGCAGGCGCGGTACCGGTCCCGGTGCGCGCCGGCGCCGCGGTGGTGTTCTCGTCATTGACCCCTCATGCCACGGGCTGCAACGTCACCGACGAGATCCGACGCGCCTACATCGTGCAGTACGCGCCCGACGGCGCGTCGTGTCTGCGCGGCGACCCCGATGCGGGTCCACCGGTCAGCCGTGATCTCCAGGCCGATCCTCAGCGTCAGTTCCGGTTGCCGCTGAGCTGAGCGCGGCCACGATGGTCACCACAACCACGATCAGTGCCGTGACCGCGTTCCGACCGTCCAAGAGCTTCGACACCGTGAAGCCGTTGCACCGCTCCGGTTCACGGCCGTCCCCGCGTGCGAGGTTGCGGAAATGATCCGTGGCCTTCCGCAGTTCGGCGTGCTTCCCTCTCCGGGCGAGATCCAGCAACTCCCGTTCGCAGGCGGCCAGCTTCTCGTCATGACCCGCCACGCGCGCCCAGGCAATGGTCTCCATCGCGCCGGTACTGATCTCCCCATTGCGCCAGGCGGCACCCGTCTCGTCCAGCAGGTCGGCAACGGCTCCGACCCGCAGTTCGTGGTTGACGGTCGCTCGCCGGATCCCGGTGTTCCAGCCCAGCCATGCAGGGAGTGACGCATGGCCGTCGGCCAAGCCGATGCCGCGTCCCTGTGCGCCAACCGCCCATCGGGCGAATACGCCGTCCATCCGGTCCATCGAGCGACGCAGGCTCACCAGGTCGGCGGCGAGTGCAGCATCCGGGATCTCGGTGAGATCCACCGCGGCAACGAGTTTCACGGCCGCGCGCAGCACACGCAGCGGATCCAACTTCAACGATGACTCCAACGGTGACTCCACGCGCGCACCTCCTCCGACCAGCCACGACAAACGACCCTGTCTTGCGGCTCCCGGAGGAACGAGTCCACAGTCCGGACCGCGCCGGCCGCACCGCGAGGGGGCGGAGCGGGGGCGAGCAGTCCGAACCAGGTACCAACACCCTACACGAACACCTGTTCGCTCGTCAAGTCCCGAACCACGGCGCCGCGATCCGGGCGCGGTACTACTCGGGGACCAGTTCAGCTTCGAGGCGCGTGCGCAGTTCGTCGGGGATCGGCGTGGAGTCGTGGGTACCGGGCTTCACCGACACGTAGGTGATCGTGCCGACACACACGGGTCGATCGACGACGGTGGCCGTGTAGCGGACGTCGAACGATTTGGTGCCGAGCCGAACCGGTGCCACCGCGATGTCGACGAGGTCGTCGAACCCGGCGGGACCGCTCCATTCCAGACCGGCCTTCACGAGCATCACGTCGAAGTCCTCGAAGAACGCGACCGAGGCCTCGTAGCCGAGGTGACCGAACCAGCGCGTGCACGCCTCGTCGAAGTACGTGAGCCAGTGGGCGTTGAAGACCACGCCCTGCATGTCGACCTCGGCGTAGCGCGGTCGGACCGTGTGGACGAAGGTCATTCTCAGCTGCGGAGCTCGGCGTGATGCACCTTCACGACCGCGTCGATGCACCGCTGCCAGACCTTCGTGAGTTCCGCGTCGGTGAGGGTCCGGTCCGGGGCCCGGAATCGCAACGCGATGGCGAGACTCCGCCGACCGGCGCCCAGCGTCTCCGAACGGAACTCGTCGAACACCCGGACGTCCTCGAGGATGGCACCACCCGTCGTGCGCAACGTCGTGAGCACCGCGCGTGCGGGTACCGACTCGTCGAGCACGAACGCGAGGTCCATGGCGGCGGCCGGGAACCGGGACAACGGCGCGAAGTCGAGGTCGCGTCGCTCCCCTTCGAGCAGTGGATCGAGGTGCAGTTCGAAGCCGACTGCCGGATGCGGCGCGCCGAACGCGTCCAAGACCTCCGGGTCGATCTCCCCCACCGCGCCGATCACCGCGTTGTCCACCACGATCGACGCGGCGCGTCCGGGAACGAACCCGGGGTGGTCGGCGGTGCGGGTCTCGGCCCGGGAGAGCTTGAGTTCCTCGATGAGTGCGTCGAGCGCGTCGACGGCGTCGTAGACGTCGACCGGTCGATCGGGTTCGACCGGGGCGCGCCGGACGGTTCCGGTCAGCACCACCGCGAGGTGGTCGTCCTCGATGGGCAGCAACTGCTGGCGCGGCGGGGCCGCAAACACATGACCGAGTTCGAAGAAGGCGAG
>JBDUBS010000051.1:0-3215 GCA_040003875.1 Acidimicrobiia bacterium
TTGCGCCACATCACACCCTTGGGCATGCCGGTGGTGCCACCCGTGTAGAGGATGTAGAGGTCGTCACCCGACTTCTCGACCCGGGCCGCCGGTTCGTGGTTCGCGAGCAGATCCTCGTAGCGGTGCGCGCCGTCGACGAGCGGGTGGCCGTCGTCGACCTGGACGATCGCCTTCAACGTCGGGATTTCGCGCCAGACCTTCGCCACCTGATCGCCGAGGACACCGTGGAAGAGCAGGATCTCGGTGTCCGAGTTCTCGAGGAGGTAGCGGAGTTCGACCTCCATGTACCGGTAGTTCACGTTGACCGGTGCGCTCCGGCACTTCCAGGTGGCGAAGACGCCCTCCATGTATTCGATGGAGTTGTAGAGGTAGCTGGCCACCTTGCCGTCGGGCCGTAACCCGAGGTCGGTGAACGCCGCGGCCAGGCGCGAGGAGTTGTCGTCCCACTCCGCCCACGTGCGGTGCCGGTCGCCCTGGGCCAGCGCGAGCCGCTCGGGTTGCGCGTCGGCGAGGGCTTCCCAGCAGGTGGCGAAGTTCCAGTCGGTCATGTTGTCTCCCCAGTGTCCGTGGCGGCGGGAAGTATGCCGCGTCATTCCCGCTCTTGTTCACTTCGTTCCCGGGCCGCTCGGGCCACGGGCGAGCGGCGATTGGGGTCGTTGTTCGTGGTTTCCCGCCCGCCCTCCGGTCCGGTTCTCGTACGCGAGCTGCACGCTCTGGCGTGCAGCTCGCGTACGAGAACGCGTTGGTGCACGTGGTCTGCAACTTGGGCGGAAATGCTTGTAGTGGTCGGAGCGGATCGGCAGACTCCTCGGCGTGCGGGCACTCGGCCCGTGGCGAGGGGGGCACATGAACAAGGTATTCACGCGCGTACGCGCGCTCGCGGTGACCGGCGCGCTGGTCGCGTCCGGCGTCATCGCCGTTGCACCGGGAACGGCCCATGCCGACGGCCCGGGCGCCGGCAGTCCGTGGATCGTCTCGGTGGGTGATTCGGCGATCTCGGGTGAGGCCGGCCGCTGGGCCGGGAACACGAACAACGGCTCGTCGCTGATCGACGCCGGGGGACCGAACGCCTACAGCGACAACGCCACGCACACCGCAGAGCAGATCCCCGGCTGTCACCGATCGACTGCGGCGATGGTGCACATCGGCGGCGGCGTGAACTCGCTCAACATCGCGTGCTCCGGCGCTCGGACCTACACCCAGACGCCGGGCTCGGGTGACTTCAAGCCCGGTCTCGACTTCTACAACTCCGGTGGGTACAAGGGTCAGGCTCAGGTGCTCCAGGAGTTCGCGTCCACGCACAATGTGAAGGCGATCCCTCTGCTCATCGGTGCGAACAACTACGGCTTCGCCGACATCGTGCAGCAGTGCGTGACCGACTTCCTGCTTTCGCCGTCGTGGTGGAAGAACTATTGCTATGACGACTCGAGCGTGAGTTCGAAGTTCACGGCCGCGTCCGTCACCGCGCGTACCACCGAGGTCGCCGGGGCCATCGCCAACATTCATCAGGCGATGACCAACGCGGGTTACAACGACACGCAGTACAAGATCATGGTCCAGACCTACGTGTCGCCGATCCCACTCGGTTCGGGATTCCGGTACAGCGAGAGTGGTTACACGCGTCAGAGCACCGGTGGTTGCGGGGTCTGGAACAAGGATGCCGACTGGGCGAACAACACCGCCGTGGTGAAGATGAATCAGGCCCTCACCAACGGCGCGGCGCAGTCCGGCGTCAGCAACTACGTGATCCAGAACGACGCCGGTGCCTTCAACGGCCGGCGACTGTGTGAGAAGACGGTCGGACTGCTCGAGGAGAGGGGCGTCGCCAACTGGACCCAGTCCAACGCGCCGGACCTCACCGAGTGGCAGAACCAGATCCGGACGCTGAGCACCGTGTTCGGTCCGTACCAGGTGCAGGAGAGCATCCACCCCAACTACTGGGGTCAGCTCGCCCTGCGGAACTGCCTGCGCCAGGCCTACAACGGCGGCAACATCCGAGGCGGAACGTGCACGCACGGCACCGGCAAGAACGCCAACGGCGAACCGAACATGACGCTCGGGTAACCGAACCAGCGTTGCCTCGAGGGGCGGGTGTCGCGATGCGCGGCGCCCGCCCTTCGTCGTTCGGCGGAGGTCGTCCTGGCCCGTTGTCGGTAGGGTCGCTCCATGGTCGATCGGGGCGGCGCTCAACGGATTCCGCGCCCCCCTGGCACCCGGCTCGGCGGGCCACCACCCTGGGCCGGATTCGAGATCGAGCGCGAGTCGCTCGGCCTCGTCGCGGTGCGTTCGAGGCTCGCGGTGATGGCGCCGGCGCTCCACGTGGTCGAGCACTACGAGTCGCGCGAGGCCGCGGTGCTCGTCGCGCTCTACGACGACGCGGGGGAGACCCACGTGGTGCTCACGAAGCGCCCGGAGACGATGCCGTCGCATCAAGGCGAGATCGCGTTCCCGGGCGGCAAGCGTGAACCCGGCGACGCCACGCTCGCCGCGGCGGCCCTCCGCGAAGCCCGCGAAGAGGTCGGGTTGGCAGCCGACGCGGTCGAGGTCGTGGCCGAACTCGACTCCATCTCCACGGTGGCGACCGCGTTCACGATCACGCCGGTGGTCGGGTTGCTCGCCGCCAAGCCGGTGCTGCGACCCGACCCCGTGGAGGTGGTCGCGGCGTTCGGCGTCCCGCTCACCGAGCTCCTCGAGACGTACCGCGAAGAGATGTGGGACCTCTGGGGGGAGTACCGCTCGATGGCCTTCTTCGAGCTGGCCGGCGAAACGGTCTGGGGCGCCACCGCCCGGATCCTGACCCGGCTCCTGACCGTCCTGACCACGCGGCCCGGACCGGACCCCGAAACTGACGCGAACCGGCCACTAGGCTGATCGTTTCGGCGGAGTGGGAACGACGGGAGCCAACTGGTGGAAGTCGAAATCGGGATCGGGAAGTCCGGACGGCGAGCGTACGGGTTCGACGACATCGCGATCGTGCCGAGTCGGCGCACGCGTGACCCCGAGGATGTCGACATCAGCTGGGACATCGACGCCTTCAAGTTCGAGCTGCCGCTCGTCGCCTCGGCGATGGACGGTGTCGTGTCGCCCAAGACTGCGATCGAGATCGGTCGTCTCGGCGGCCTCGGGTGTCTCAACCTCGAGGGCCTCTGGACCCGGTACGAGGACACCGACGCGGTGTTCGACGAGATCGCCGAGCTCGATCCGGAGAAAGCTAC
>JBDUBS010000127.1:0-3213 GCA_040003875.1 Acidimicrobiia bacterium
CCAGTACCAGCACGGCCGCCACGCCGATGGACACGGCGCGACGTGCAGCGAAGTTGCGGGACGATGCGATCGCCGGCCGACTCCGTTGCTGCATCAGTTCGTTGAACCCGGGAGGGATGGGATGGGCGGTGGCGATGGTACGCACCGCCGCCGGACAACGCCGCGAGCCGGTCAGTTCCCCGCCAGCCCCTCGATGATCGGGGCGACGGTGTCGATCGAATCGTCGTTGAAGACGTAGTACGAGAGGTCCCAGCGATCACGGCGCTGGTTGAGCGTGGCGCAGATCTCGTCGACCGATCCGATGAGTACGTGCGGGCTCGCGAGCACACCCTCGGCCGAGAGGTCCGCGGCCGCGTCGGGTGGCAAGGTCCCGGCGATCGCGGCTGCGGTTCCGTCACGGTCGTCGGTGACGATCACGAACGGCACGACGATCGACATCTCGATGTCTGGGTAACGGGCTCCGGCGGCGTCGCGGATCCATCCGAGCTTGCGGTCGGTGGCGTCGGCCGTGGCGTCGGGCAGGTTCTGGTCTTCCCACGCCGCGTTGGACTTCCGGGCCGGGTTCAATCCGATGATGTCGGCTTCGCGTGCTGCAATCCGCAGCATCCGGGGACCACCGCCCGCGATCATGATCGTCGGGGTGGTGGAGGGAACCGGATACGCGGTGTGGTCGGTGATCGTGTAGTGCTCACCCGAGACGGTCACCGGCGTGCCCGAGAGCAGGCCCTTGACGATCGGGATCGCTTCCTCCATCCGCGAGACGCGGACGCCGGGCGCGTCGAACGCGATCCCCGCCTGTTCGTAGTCGGGGGCCATCCACCCGGCACCCAGCCCGACCTCGACCCGCCCACCGGTGAGGTGGGCGATCGTGGCCATCTCCTTCGCCAGCACCAACGGGTGGCGGTAGTCGTTGTCGAAGACGAGACACCCGACGCGCAACGACTCGGTCGCGCACGCCGCCGCGGTCATCGCCGCGATCGGTCCCAGCTGCGCGTCGAAGTGGTCGCGCAGGAACAGGGTCGAAAACCCGAGGCTCTCGATGCGGCGGGCCGCATCCACCCACGCGGAGCCGGGCGCGGCGTCCGAGCTGTGGACACCGAAGCGGAAGCGGCGATCGTGGGCCATGGCGAACTCCTGGGTCGAGAGGTGCGATCTTGGCATGCCGGCTGTGCGCGAGGATCGGGCATGACCATTGCAGTGGAGTTCACCGTCATGGACGCCGACGGCGTGACGATCATCGGTTCGGCCTGGGCGGTGGAAACACCGCGGGCCGTGGTCCACATCGTGCACGGGCTCGGTGAACACGCGGCGCGGTACGACCGGTTGGCCCGGGCGCTCAACCAGGCGGGATACGCCGTCTACGCCGACGATCACCGGGGCCACGGCCGCACCGGGGTGGCCATGGGCGGTCTCGGGCCGATCGGCCCGCGCGGGATGGCAGGCACGCTCGACGCGGTGCATGCGGTGGGTCGGTACGTGCAATCGGAACATCCGGGGGTGCCGTTCGTACTGCTCGGCCACAGCTGGGGATCGATGCTCGCGCAGAAGTACGCGTTGGAGTGGCCGACCGAGCTCCACGCCCTCGTCCTGAGCGGGACCCGCCTGATGA
Organism: Acidimicrobiia bacterium; assembly: GCA_040003875.1. Lineage (GTDB taxonomy): Bacteria > Actinomycetota > Acidimicrobiia > IMCC26256 > JAENVU01 > JAENVU01. The sequence continues at coordinate 1,610 of JBDUBS010000127.1, forward strand.
TGCCGCCGTTCCGAGACATGGCGACCTTCAATGACGACTTCACCCCCGCGGTCACCGCGTACGACTGGTTGAGTCGCGACCCCGTTGAGGTTGCGAAGTACGTCGCCGACCCGTGGTGTGGGTTCTCACCCGACTTCCCGGCCGACGAGATGACTTACCTCGCCGGTCCGCCCACCGACGCGATTCCGGGGTCGCTCCCGATCCTCATCATGAACGGTGCGGTCGATCCCGTCGGTGGGGACGCGAGCGGGCGAGCATTGGCCGATGCCTACGGGGCGATCGGCGTGCGCGACGTGACCTTCCGTTCTTATCCCGACGCGCGCCACGAGGTGTTCAACGAGACCAACCGGGACCAGGTCACCGCCGACCTCATCAGCTGGCTCGACGACCGGAGCTGAGCACCGTCACTCTGCGATGCCGAGCGCACCGAGGTCGCCGGCAATCTGGCCACCGTCGGCGATCCATTGCATGACCACCGCCTCGCCCTCGCTCGGGTTGTAGATGTCCTCCTGTCGGGACCACTCGCCGTCGCCCGCGTACTCGAGGATGGTGACGCAGCCGAAGCGGTACACCGCGTCGCCGCCCTTGGGATCGGGGAAGACCTGCCACGGGTAGAAGACGACGCGGTTGCCGTCGATCACGTGCCACGAGACCGGGAACTGCATCATCGGCACCGGCGCCATGACCTCGACGATCTTGGCCCGGATGGCCTCACGTCCCACGATGGTGCCGAGGTGATGCTCGACCCACTCGCAGTCCTCGCTGTGGAGGTCGGCCCAGGCGCTCCAGTCGCCCGCATCGCCCGCGGTGACGAACGCCTGGAACGCGGCCTCGACCTCGGCGCGCGGGTAGACGGTGTCGCTCATGGGTGGCTCCTCGTTCGGCGGGTGCCGCGCAGCGTAACGAGTCGTCGATGCTGGGAATTCTCCGTGAGAATTGTTGACCCGCTTCTTACGAGAGTCTCGATTTCCTTTCGCGTGGGCCGTCCAGAGTGCTCCTCATCCCGAGATACGGGACGCATGAACGCAAGGAGCAATCGATGGAGACGAACGAGGAAATCGGCCAACCGAAGAGTCGGGTGCGCCGCCGAAATTCGTGGGTGGCGACGGCCGCGGTCGCAACCGGTCTCGCGATCGGCGCGGCCGGACTCGCGGGAGCCGCGACCGGTGGGTCCGGAACTGCCGCCACCGGTACCGACACGTCGGCGGCGGCCACCGCGCCGGCGCCACCGAGTGGGACCGCGCCGGACCCGAGCACCATGGGCCACGGACCGGGCGAGACGTTGCTGACCGGTGACAACGCCACGAAGGCCGAAGCTGCCGCGCTGAAGGCGGTGCCCGGTGCGACCGTCATCCGGGTGGAGACGGACTCGAACGGTGGCGTGTACGAGGCGCACCTCAAGCAGGCCGACGGGTCCTTCGTCACGGTGCAGTTCGACAAGGACTTCAACGTCACCTCGACCCATAGCGGCTTCGGTGGCGGCCCCGGCGGTCACGGTGGTCCGCGCGACGGTCAAGCGCCGGCCGACGCACCTTCCGGCGCGAGCGGAGCCGCCACCTCGAACTGACCCCACCGCACCACCCCAACCCCCCATCCCGAGCCTG
>JBDUBS010000077.1:0-3200 GCA_040003875.1 Acidimicrobiia bacterium
ACCGGCACGCGAGCACGAACGTGACCAGAGCGGCAGCGTAAACCCACTCCCCGACGGCGACAGCGGACGGCGGACAGCCGCGACGACCGTCGCGCGCGCCAAGATGGACGGAATGAGCGACGCGCCCCCTCCCCTCTCCATCCTGGACCTCGCGATCGTCGAACGAGGCGGAAGAGTCTCCGACGCGTTGCAAGGCTGCGTCGCCGTCGCGCAGCGGGCGGAGGCACGCGGCTACCGGCGGGTCTGGTACGCCGAGCACCACAACATGGCGTCGATCGCCTCGTCGGCCACCAGCGTGCTCATCGCCCACGTCGCCGCAAACACCGACACCATCCGGCTCGGGTCGGGCGGAATCATGCTGCCGAACCACTCCCCCCTCGTGATCGCCGAACAGTTCGGCACCCTCGCCAGTCTCCACCCCGGGCGCATCGATCTCGGCCTCGGCCGCGCGCCAGGCAGCGACCAGAACACGATGCATGCGCTCCGGCGCAGCGGGCTCGCCGCCGAGCGGTTCCCCCAGGACGTCCTCGAACTCCAGGGCTACCTCTCGGCCCACTCGCTGATCGACGGCGTCGAGGCGACGCCAGGGAAAGGGACGGAGGTACCGCTGTACATCCTCGGCTCGTCCACCTTCGGCGCGCAGCTCGCCGCCGCGCTCGGCCTTCCGTACGCGTTCGCATCACATTTCGCGCCGCATTCGCTCGAGGAAGCCGTGGCTGTCTATCGCCGCGAGTTCCAACCGTCGGAGCAACTCGACGCGCCGTACGTGATCGCCGGCGTCAACGTGATCGCGGCCGACACCGACGCGGAAGCTCAGGAGCACCTCACGGTCGTTCGCCGAGCCCGCGTCGAGCGCTTCATCGCCGGCGACCGCAAGCTCACCGACGACGAGGCGGACGCGATTCTCGCGTCGCCCCAGGGCCTCCAACTCGCCGCGATGATGCAGTACACCGCGGTCGGCCCACCCGAGACCGTGAAGGAATATCTCGACGCCTTCGCAGTGCACGCCGGGGCCGACGAGCTCATGGTGGCCCACGCCGGTCCCACGATCCCCGCACGGCTCCGCTCGCTCGAACTCCTCGCCGACGTCGCCGGCCTGGTCCCGGTCTGATCGACCGATGACACACGCCGACGACTTCGAACTCATCGGCGGTCGTGAACCGAAGCCGGTCGTGATCGCCGAGTACGACCCTGCGTGGCCGTTCCGATTCGAGGCCGAGCGTTCGAAGATCTCGGCGGTGCTCCCCGGTGCAACGGCGATCGAACACATCGGGTCCACGAGCGTGCCCGGCCTCGCGGCCAAGCCGATCATCGACGTGATCGTGGTGGTCGCCGACATCACCACGCCGGAGGTGCAGGCGGCACTCGAGCACGCGGGGTACGAACTTCGCGTGCGAGAGGCCGATCACCGGATGTTCCGGACTCCGGCTCACGACGTCCACGTCCACGTGTGGACCGACCCCGCGGACAACGCGCGTCACCTCGAGTTCCGCGACTGGCTGCGTGCGCATGACGACGACCGCGACCGGTACGAAGCCGTGAAACGCGAACTCGCCACCCGCCAGTGGGGAGACATGAACGACTACGCCGACGCCAAGAGTCCGGTGATCGCAGAGATCACCACCCGCGCCGCACTCGGCTGAACGGCCGCACCGGTAGCGTCGGCCCCCGTGAGCGACCTCGGACCCTGGCAACCGGAACTCGAACAGCTCGCGCAGCGGCAGGCGATGGCCCAGGAGATGGGCGGCGCCGAGAAGGTCGAGCGCCATCACGCCAACGGCAAGCTCACGGTGCGCGAGCGCATCGATGCCCTCATCGATGCCGGGTCGTTCCGCGAGGTCGGCGGGCTCACCGGTCGGGCCACGACCGATGCCGAAGGGAACCTCACGGCCGTGATGCCGGCCAACTTCGTGATGGGGCGCGGCCGCATCGACGACCGACCCGTGGTGGTCGGCGGTGACGACTTCACCGTGCGCGGCGGCGCGGCCGACGCGTCGATCTTCCAGAAGCAGGTGATGGCCGAACGGATGGCCCACGACTACGGGTTGCCGATCGTGCGGCTCGTCGACGGGTCCGGCGGTGGCGGCAGCGTGAAGACCCTCGAGACCGAGCGCCGTTCGTTCGTGCCGTTCAATCCGGGCTGGGAATGGGTGGTGGCGAACCTCGGCCGGGTCCCGGTGGTGAGCCTCTGTCTCGGCAGCGTTGCCGGCTTGGGCGCCGCGCGCGTGGTCACGAGTCACTACTCCCTGATGGTGAAGGGCACGAGTCAGCTCTTCGTGGCGGGGCCCCCGGTGGTGAACCGACTCGGCATCGAGGAGGTCGACAAGGAGACCCTCGGCGGCAGTTCGATCCACACGCGCAACGGAGTGGTGGACGACGAAGTCGACTCCGAAGCGGAAGCGTTCCGGCGCACGCGGGCGTTCCTCTCGTACCTCCCGAGTTCGGTCGACGAACTCCCGCCGCGCGTCGATCCCACCGACGACCCCGAGCGGGCCGACGACTCCCTCCTCCTGGCGATTCCCCGCGAGCGCCGGCGCGTGTACCTGGCGCGTGCGATCATCGAGACCGTCGTCGACCGGGAAGGCGATACCACGAGCTTCCTCGAGATCGGTCGCCTCTGGGGCCGGTCCGCGATCACGGGCATGGCCCGCATCGACGGTTGGCCGGTCGCGGTGCTGGCCAACGACCCGTACCACTACGCGGGCGGCTGGACTGCCGATGCCTCCCGCAAGGTCGAGCGGTTCGTCGACCTCGCAGAGACGTTCCGCCTGCCGGTCGTCCACCTCGTCGACAACCCGGGCTTCGTGATCGGTACCCAATCGGAGCAGCAAGCGACCATCCGCCACGGCGCGCGTGCACTCGCCGCGATCTACCAGGCCACCGTGCCGTGGTGCTCGGTGATCCTGCGCAAGGTCTACGGCGTGGCCGGCGCCGCGCATCAGAACGCGTCCCGTCTGTCGTACCGCTTCGCGTGGCCGTCGGGCGAGTGGGGATCGCTACCCCTCGAGGGTGGCATCGAAGCTGCTTACAAGGCGCAACTCGAAGCCGCCGACGACCCCGCCGCGTTGCGCGCCGAGATCGCGGCCCGCCTCGGCAAGGCGCGGGATCCGTTCAAGACGGCCGAGGTGTTCCTCGTCGACGACATCGTCGACCCACGCGAGACGCGGTCGCGCCTCTGTGAGTTCGCGACCCTCGCGGCG
>JBDUBS010000035.1:0-3198 GCA_040003875.1 Acidimicrobiia bacterium
GGCTGGGCAAGCCCGGCAGTGTGGGCAAGGCCGCGCCGGGTTCCACGATCAAGATTTTCCCCGTCGACGGAGATGACGTCGACGGAGATGACGAGGAACTGCCGCCCGGTGAGATCGGGCTCGTCTACATCGGCTCCGACTGGGGCCGTGGCTTCCGCTACGCCGGGCCGGACGAGCTGACCGAGTCGATCATCCGAGGCGACCTCGCGACGCTGGGCGACGTCGGGTACGTCGACGACGATGGTTACCTGTATGTCGTCGATCGCCGCAAGGACCTGGTGATCACCGGTGGCGCGAACGTGTACCCGGCTGAAGTGGAAACGGTGCTCGTCCGCCACCCGGACATCGCCGAGGTCGCGGTGATCGGGCTGCCCGACGCCGAGTACGGCGAGATCGTCACCGCGGTCGTCGTGCGCGGCGCGGATCCGAGTTCGGTCGCGTTTACCGGTGCAGACGTGATCGCGTTCGCCCGCGAGCATCTCGTCCGTTACAAGGCACCCCGTCGCGTCGAGTTCGTCGAACAGTTGCCGCGTGACCCGATGGGCAAGGTCCTCAAACGCGAACTGCGCACCACCTTCTCCTGACCTCCCCCGATCCATCCCACGCTTCGGCGTCACACAGCCACCCATGCGGTGGGTGTGTGACGCCAGAGTGCGGATTGGGTGGGGTGGGGGTTGGTCAGCTGAGTCGTTCGACGATCATGGCCATGCCCTGACCGCCGCCGACACACATGCTCTCGATGCCGTAGCGGAAGCCGCCGTCCTCGAGGCCGTTGAGCAGCGTGGTCATGATGCGGGCGCCGGTCATGCCGAACGGGTGGCCGAGCGCGATGCCGCCACCGTGGATGTTGAGCTTGTCCATCGGGATGCCGAGGTGCTTGGCCGAAGGGATCACCTGGGCCGCGAACGCCTCGTTGATCTCGACCAGGTCGATGTCGTCCATGGTGAGCCCGGCGCGGGCGAGCGCCATCCGGCACGCGCCGATCGGACCGAGGCCCATGATCTCGGGGTTCAACCCGGAGACGCCGGTCGACACGATGCGCGCGAGTGGGGTGATGCCCAACTCCTCGGCCCGGGTGTCGCTCATCACGATCACCGCGGCCGCGCCGTCGTTCAACGGGCACGCGTTGCCGGCCGTGACCGAACCGTCGGGCCGGAACACCGGCTTCAGCTGGGACAGCTTCTCGACCGTCGTGCCGTCGCGCGGTCCGTCGTCCTTGGCGACGACGGTGCCGTCGGGCAGCGTGACCGGAATGATCTCGCGTTCGAAGAACCCGTTGTGCTGCGACTCCACCGCTCGCTGCTGGGACCGCGCCGCGAACTCGTCCATCTCCTCGCGGGTGACGCCTTCGGCTTGGACCACGTTCTCGGCGGTCTGGCCCATCGCGATGTAGATGTCGGGCAGACCCTCGCCCGGCGTCCAGGTGGGCGCGCCGGCTTCGGCGCGGGCCTTCGTCCGACTGCGTGCCTCGGAGAACTTGTCGTTGGTGGTGCCGGGTCCACCGTCGGAGCGGCCCTTGTCGAACCGGCTCACGCACTCGACGCCGGCCGCAATGAACACGTCGCCCTCACCGCTCTTGATCGCGTGGGCGGCCATGCGGATCGTCTGGAGCGACGACGAGCAGTACCGGTTCACGGTGGTGCCGGGCACGTCCACGAGCCCGGCCAGCACCGCGACGACGCGCCCGAGGTTGTAGCCCTGCTCACCGGCGGGCTGCGCACAGCCGATCATGAGGTCCTCGACGGTGTTCGGGTCGAGCTGGGGTACCTTGTCGAGCGCGGCCGACACGATGGTGGTGGCGAGGTCGTCGGGGCGCAGGTCGACCAGCGAGCCCTTGTTGGCGCGGCCGATCGGGCTGCGGGCGGTGGAGACGATGACTGCTTCGGGCACGGGGTCCTCCGAGGGGTGACGGGACCCGGATTGTCTAGCCGGTGCAGGCGTCCTCGGACGCGTGACCGTTGTCTCGCCCGCCCCTCGGTCGGCATCCGCACTCATGACATGGCGTCCGAACCAGATCCCGAGCGTTTGTCACTTTCGACGCGCTCTGCGTCCTCAGACGGACAAACGCGGCGGTGGTCGAGCACCCGCAAGTCAGGTCGCCGAGACACGCTGAGCTCAGTCGAGGGGTGCGCCCGCCAGGTGGGCCGCGTCGTTGTATCGGACCAAGCGCCAGTGGCGACCGGTCCAGCGCCATTCGGTCATCGACGTGTTGACGGTCTCGTGCGCGATGAGGACGCTCTCGTTGACGGGGCGTTCGCCGAGGGCCATGAAGCTGGCCCCGATGATGCCGCCGTGGGCGACGACGACCACGCGTTGGCCTTCGTGCTCGTGCGCGACCCGCCGCAACCGTGCCCCCGCCCGGACGAAGAACTCCGCCCAGGTTTCGGACTTCGGCATGTGGCGGTGGAACGGATCGTTGGCATCGCCGACCACGTCCCGCCCGCTGCGGTACTCGTCCCACGCCAGTCCCTCGCCCTCGCCGGCGTGGATCTCGCACCAGTCGCACTCCTGTGCGGCCGCGACGCCACCGAGCGCGGGGGCGATGATCTGCGCAGTCTCGATCGCGCGGGGGAGGATGCTCGTGAACACGGCGTTGATCTCCCCGAGTTCGCCGGTGCGCACCAGCCGGTCCCGCAGGGACTCGGCCTGGCTGCGACCGAGGTCGGAGAGGCCGGTGCACGTGTCGTGGCCGGAGATGATCTGGCGGAGCTGCGCGTCGGATTCGCCGTGCCGGATGATGACGAGTCGCGTGTTCGGGGAGGTCATCTCTCCAGACTGACCGATCGCGCCCCGGCCGCGTCGAAACATAGGGATGGGTGCCGCCCAAAAGGTCAGCGTTCGCGGTGGAGCCAGGCCAGGAAATCGGGTGGGGCGAGCGTGCGGGCCCGGCCGAGGTAGCGGTCGATCTCGGCCGCGGTGAGGACGTCGCGGTGCGCGCCCGACGACCCCCGCCGGAAGAAGCCTCTGCGGTCCAGCAGGATGCCCTCGGGGTCGGGCGCGACCCGCTCGGCGGCCGCCCGCATCGATGTGAATCCCGCGGCATCGACGAGATCCCGCCACGTCGCCTCGTCCACCTCGATACCGAGCCGGCTCGCGATCCGCCGCATCTCGCCATCGAGGTCCGAAACGAGATCGTCGTAGTGGACGAGCACGACGTTGGGATCGTTTCGCCGGGCCCACGCATCGGAGAGGTGCCAC
>JBDUBS010000612.1:0-3189 GCA_040003875.1 Acidimicrobiia bacterium
TATTGGGGCTTGCCGGCGTTGGCGTCGGGATTCGAGCCGCTTCCGGTGTTGTTGGGGCTCCCCTTACTGCCCGAACTGCCGCCACAGGCTGCGACGACGAGCGCCACGAGCACGAGCAGTGCAATGAAGAAGAAGGGTGCCTTGCGGCGCCCAGCCGTGGTGTCTCGCACGTTGTCCCCCCGGTGAGGTCGGGACCGTGGCCCCGACGTTGGTGTTGCGGCTTGCAGTCGATGTGGCCGGGGATCATGCCCGACGCACGTGAAGTCCCGCAACGTAGGAAGTGCGGTTGCGGTTGTCAACCATCCTGCCTGCTCGGAGGACCGGTGTCGGGTCGCGGTCCGAACGAGTCCGGGCCCAGTACCGTCGGGGCGTGAACGACGGCCGGATCCGGATATCACCCACGGCCGTGCTGGACCTCCACGAGTTGGAGTGGCGGGTGAGCCGGTCGGGCGGCCCCGGCGGCCAACACGCCAACACGTCGGACACGCGGGTCGAGGTCGTGCTCGACCTGCGTCGGTGCACCTCGCTCGCGCCCCGCCAACGCGCCCTGATCCTCAGTCGGCTGGGCCCGGTGGTACGGGCGATCGCCGCCGACACGCGGTCCCAGGCTCGCAATCGGGAGTTGGCACTCCAGCGGCTCACCGGCCGGCTGGCGAACGCGCTCCGAGTGGAACCGCCCCGCCGCGCCACCTTGCCCTCGCGCGGCGCCCGCGAAGACCGATTACGGACGAAGCGTCACCGATCGGACACGAAGCGCGGTCGCACCCGGCCCGGGCGCGACGAGGACTGATGAGCGCCGTGCTCGACGTCGTGCTGTGGATCGGCGGTCTGGCCCTCATCCTCGTGGTGGTCGATGCCGCGGTCCGCACCTTCGTGTTGCCGCGAGGCGCCGTGGTACGGCTCAGTCGGGTCATCGCGGTGATCGTCCGCCGTGCCTTCGACCTGCCGCTGCGATTCGCCCGTACCTACGAGCAGCGGGATCGGGTGATGGCGATGTACTCGCCGCTCGTGCTGCTCGCGTACGTCACGGTCTGGTTGGCCATGTTGGTCGGGGCGTTCACGATGATCTTCTACGCCGTCGAGGGCGACGGGTGGGCGGACGCATTGGTCGCAGCCGGGTCGTCGTTGTTCACCCTCGGATTCGCACGGACGCCCGGGACCGCGGGTGCGATCGTGACGTTCGGCGCGGCGGCCTTCGGGTTGGGACTCGTCGCGCTCCTCATCGCCTACCTCCCGACCCTGTACGGCGCGTTCTCCCGCCGTGAGGTCCTGGTGGCGTACTTCGCGTCGCGTGCGGGTACGCCGCCGCGTCCGGTCACCCTCTTGATCCGGGCCCAGCGCATCGGCCGTCTCGACGACCTCGACGACGTCTGGGACCGATACCAGCTGTGGTTCGCCGAGTTGGAGGAGACCCACACCTCGCTCCCGCTCTTGAACTTCTTCCGGTCGCCGGCCCCCGAGCGGTCCTGGATCACGACCGCCGGGGCGATTCTCGACACCGCGGCGTTCGTCAACTCGACGGTCGACGTCCCCTTCCAGCCCATGGCGGGACTCTGCATCCTGTCGGGCTTCACCGCGCTCCGCGCGATCGGTGACTTCTTCTCGATCCCGCATCCTGCCGATCCTCAATCCGGCGACCCGATCACGGTCGGACGCGACGAGTGGGAAGCGGCGTGCCGGGAACTCGAGGACGCGGGGGTGCCACTGAAGGCCGACCGGGACCAGGCGTGGCGAGACTTCTCCGGATGGCGGGTCAACTACGACGTCGTGCTGGTCACACTCGCCGGCCTGCTGCAAGCGCCGTACGCACCGTGGAGTTCGGACCGGTCGGTACGCTTCCGCGTGGCCGTGACCACCTGGGGTCGGCGGCGGTCCGTATGACCGAGCGCGATCAAGCTGGGTGATCAGGCGGTGGGGAAGAGGGTGTCCTCGACCGGGGCGCGTTCGGGCCCGCGGCGGATGAACCATTCCTGGCCGAACGCAGCGACGAAGGCGTCCTCGGGCATCGCCATGAAGAACGACTCCTCGCTGATCTGGCTCGCGTGGGCGCCCATCGCGGCGCGTTTCGCGCCGACGAACTGCCGGACGTCGACGGTGGTGGTGATCACCTCGGCCGGCATGCCGATGTCCATTTCCTCGGGACGCGGCGCATCCTCGATCGCAGCCATCTCCTCCGCGCGTGCGGCCATGAGCGCGAGCAGATGGTCGCGGTTGACCGTCGCCTCGTACACCCGCGGCGTCGCCGCGATCTCGGCGGCCCGGATCCCCACGCGATGCACCTGGACATGATCAGGGTGTCCGTAGTTGCCACGCTCGTCGTAGACGGTGAGGACCTCGGCATCCTCCTCCTCGAGGATGGCCGCCAACCGGTGCGCCGCCTCCTCGAGATCTGCGGTCGCGAAACAGCCGGCGTCGGCGTTCGTCGCCTCACCTTCCATCCCCGAGTCGCGGTAACCGAGGAACGCGACGCGCGCGCAGCCGAGGATCTCCGCGGCGGCGTGCACTTCGGCCTCACGGCGCTGGGTGAGCGACTCGCCGGGCGCGAGGAATCCGTCGGGGACCTCGCCGAGTTCGCCGCGGGTCGCGCAGACGAGGACGACGCGATGCCCCTCCGCCGCGGAGCGGGCCATCGTGCCGCCGGTGGCGATCGCCTCGTCATCGGGATGGGCATGAAAGAGCACGAGCGTTCCGGTCATCCACCGAGTCTGCCATCCCGCCCCACACTGAACGTGGGCGTCGGACACTTGGGCTGAACGACGTCGTCGGCGCTCCGCCGCGTGCCACGAACCGCGATGCGTCGACGGCGGACCGGAAGAGGTGGTGACGGGAGAAACCTGACGTTAGAGTCAGCGAAACGACGTCGTCGTCAGTTCCGGGGGGTTCGTAGATGCGTGGTCGCGGTCGACTCAAGGTGCTCGGTGCACTTCTTTCCATCGTTGTGGTGGCCGCGGCCTGCGGGAATGCTTCGTCGTCACCGTCGAAGTCTTCGGGTTCCGACACCGGGAAGAACACGACGGTTGACCAGCCTGGGGTCACCAAGGACTCGATCACGGTCGGCGGGGTGGCGTCGATCACCAATGCGTTGAACGCGCCCTACGGCGACATTTTCAAGGGCGTCAAGGCGTACTTCGCCATGCAGAACGCGAAGGGTGGGATCTACGGCCGCACGTTGAAGCTGGCCACGCCGCG
>JBDUBS010000406.1:0-3185 GCA_040003875.1 Acidimicrobiia bacterium
ACGATGATGTCGTTCGGGCCCCGCGTGCTCGGGCACGCCACGAACCTCATCGTCGCCGGCGCCGTCGGCGGCGCGGGCATCGATTACAACGACCTGCACTGGACCATCGCCGGCGCGCTCGGGCTGTACGTCGGCGCCGCGATCCTCTCGTACTCGCAGGCGTACCTCGTTGCCGGGGTTGTGCAGCGTTCGATGATGCAACTCCGCTCGGACGTGGAGACGAAGCTCCACCGACTCCCCCTGCGCTACGTCGACCGCCAGCCGCGCGGCGACATGCTGAGCCGCGTCACCAACGACATCGACAACCTCCAGCAGAGCCTGCAGCAGACGATGAGTCAGCTGCTCACATCCACCCTCTCGATGGTGGGTGTGCTGATCATGATGTTCACGATCTCGTGGACGTTGGCCCTGATTGCGGCGATCACGGTTCCGATCTCGATCTTCAGCATCAAGATGGTGACGAAGCGGTCCAAGGCCAAGTTCACCGACCAGTGGCGTCACACCGGCACGCTGAACGCGCAGGTGGAGGAGGCGTTCACCGGCCACTCGCTGGTGAAGGTGTTCGGCCGTCAGCGCGACATCGAGGCTCGCTTCAACGACAAGAACGAGGAGTTGTTCGCGTCGAGCTACGCCGCGCAGTTCATCTCGGGGACGATTCAGCCCGCCATGATGTTCTTCGGCAACCTCAACTACGTGGCCATCGCGCTGATCGGCGGCCTGCGGGTGTCGTCCGGTCAGATGACGATCGGTGACATCCAGGCGTTCATCCAGTACTCGCGCCAGTTCACCCAGCCGATGACCCAACTCGCGTCGATGATCAACGTGATGCAGTCGGGCATCGCCTCGGCCGAGCGGGTCTTCGAGTTGCTCGACGCCCCCGAGGACACCGAGGAAGCGGCCGTCCCGATCGAGGATCTCGAGCCGCAGGGCCGGGTCGCATTCGAGCACGTCTCCTTCTCGTACCACCCGGACCAGCCCCTCATCGAGGACCTGTCTCTCGTGGCCGAGCCCGGTCAGACCATCGCGATCGTCGGCCCGACCGGCGCCGGCAAGACCACGTTGGTCAACCTGCTGATGCGGTTCTACGAACTCGACGGCGGCGCGATCACGCTCGACGGCATCGACATCTCGAAGATGCGGCGGCGCGACCTCCGGTCCAACATGGGCATGGTCCTCCAGGACACCTGGCTCTTCGGGGGGACGATCCGCGACAACATCGCGTACGGCAACCTCGACGCGACCGAGGACGAGATCATGGCCGCGGCCCAGGCCACCTACGTCGACCGGTTCGTGCACTCGCTCCCGCATGGTTACGACACGATCGTCGACGACGAGGGCGGCAGCGTGAGCGCGGGCGAGAAGCAGCTCCTCACGATCGCCCGGGCGTTCCTCGCCAACCCGACCATCCTGATCCTCGACGAGGCGACCAGCTCGGTCGACACGCGCACCGAGGTCCTGATCCAACGCGCGATGGCCGCACTGCGGTCCAACCGGACGAGCTTCGTGATTGCCCACCGGCTCTCGACCATCCGGGACGCCGACACCATCCTCGTGATGGAGAACGGCCAGATCATGGAGCAGGGCAACCACGAGGAACTGCTCGCCGCGGACGGCGCCTACTCACGGCTCTACAACGCCCAGTTCGCAGCACCTGCGGTCGAAGTCGCCTGACCTCGAATCCACACCCGCGTCAGAGGATGCGGACCGGAATCGTCCGCGGACCACGCACCTGACCGGCGGACCACGTGACGGCGTCGGGGTCGGCCAGTTCGAAATCGGGGTAGCGCTTGAGCCACTCGTCGATCGCAACCGTCAGCTCCATGCGGGCCAGGTTCGAACCGAGACAACGGTGGATCCCGAGACCGAACGCGGCGTGGCGGTTCGCCTCGCGGTCGATGATCACCTGATCTGCATCGGGAAAGACCTCGGGATCGCGGTTGGCGGCCGGGAACGGCAGCAGCAACCAATCGCCTTCCTTCATCAGGCAGCCTTCGAACTCGAAGTCCTTCGCCACCAGCCGGGCCATCGTCACGGGCGCGTAGGCCCGCAACATCTCCTCCACCGCGAGCGGCAACAACTCCGGCTGCTCCACCAACCGACGGCGGTCCTCGGGATGGGTGGCGAGGTGCCAGAGCGACGCGCCGATCGCCGACCATGTGGTGTCGATCCCGGCGACCATCAACAGCACCATCGTGCCGAACACGTGGCTCCCATCGAGCTTCTGACCGTCGAGCTCAGCCTCCAGCAGGAAGGTCGTGAGGTCGTCACGCGGGTTGGCGAGGTGGTCCTCGATCCGGGCGGTGATGTACGCGTCGAGCTCGCCGCCCTGTTGGATCTGCTCCCGATCCTCGGCCGACATGTCGACGTCCTCGATGATCAGGCGGATGAACCGGCGGAAGATGTCGGCATCCTCCTGCGGGAACCCCAGCATCCCGACGATCACTCGCAGGGGGATGTCCTGGGCGTAGTCGACCGCCGCGTCGATGGTGGTGCGGCCCTCGGTGGCGTCGAGCAGTTCCTGGCACAACTTGCGAGTGAACGGCTCGAGCGCGGCGATCGGCTTCGGCCCGAACGCGGGGAGCAACAGGCGGCGCGCGAGGGCGTGGAACGGCGGATCCGAAGTGATCGGGGGCGCGATCCCGACGGGGGCCGGGAGATCGTCAGGGCCGGGTCGCAACTCGCTCACCACGACCGAACGCGAGCTGAAGTGCTCGGTGTCGTACGCCACCGCGGCGACGTCGGCATGACGCACCGGCAGCCAGGTGCCCCCGTACCGCTCGGTGTGCGCGACCGGGCACGTCTGGCGCAGCTCGTCCCAGATCGGGAACGGGTTCTTGACCCAGGCCGGGTCGGTGTGGTCGAAGTCGGTCGCGAAATCCTGGACCGGGGGGTGGTTCGAGGCCATCGGCTACTCCGTGATCGTGATCGCGTATTCGGGACAGTTGGCCGCGCCGGCGCGGGCACCGGCCTCGAGTTCGGGCGGGAGGTCGCCCTCGACGAGGACGAACGCGTACCCCATGTCGTCGACATCGAAGACCTCCGGCGCGAGTGCGTAACACCGGTTGTGGCCCTGACACTTCTCACGATCGACAGTGACCCGCATGGCGAACTCCTCCGAGAAGAATGCGTTCCCACGATTTCTACACCGGGCCCGTCGCGAGTTGCGCGTGAACCAGGTCACGTCC
>JBDUBS010000242.1:0-3170 GCA_040003875.1 Acidimicrobiia bacterium
CGGAGAGCCCGTCGAGGCCCGGCATCTTGATGTCGAGGATCGCGAGTTCGGGTCTCAGCTCGCGGACGAGCTCCACGGCTTCGTCACCGCGGCCGGTTTCACCCACGACGGAGAAACCCTCCTCCTCCAGCAACTCCTTGAGGTCGAGGCGGATGATGGCTTCGTCCTCGGCCACGACGACCCGGGTGCGTTCATCGGTTGACACAGTGTTCCTCTCGTCGATTCTCAGCGCGGGGCCGGTTCGGCGGTCAGGCGGTCCAAGAGCTCATCTTGTTCGACTCGGAACGCACGAAGTGTTCGTTGCAGGACATCTGACTGGTGGCGGAGCGCATCCGCGTGGCGTTGGGCCTCGTTGGCGGCGGCCACTTCCATCGGTGTCTCGGCGACGATGGCACGCAATCGAGCATCCTCCGCCTCCTCGTCGAGGAAGAGCAACTGGTCCCGGGCGACGGCGATCTCCGCGTTCGTCTGTTTGATCCGTTCGGAGAGGTCGAGGAGCCGTCGCTCTATGGATGCCCGAGACACGGCGGCAGTGTACGCCGGTGGGCGAGAAAACCCTCGGGGTCCACCGTCGAACCGGGGATGCGGCCAGAATGCGTCGGTGGCGCATCACCCGATCTTCACGCCCGAGCACGACGCACTGCGGGCGACCGTCCGTCGGTTCGTCGACACCGAACTCCGGCCGCACGTCGACGAGTGGGAAGCGGCCGGATTCTTTCCCGATTCGGTGTTCAGGCGTTGTGGTGAGCTGGGGTTCCTCGGCCTCCACTACCCCGCCGCTTGGGGCGGGTCCGACGGCGATCTGGCTGCCAGCCTGCTGTTCATCGAGGAGCTGGGTCGGTGCGGCGGCGGATCGATCCCGATGGCGGTGGCGGTCCAGACGCACATGTGCACGCCGGCGATCGGCGAGTTCGGCACCGACGCGCTGAAGGAGCGATACCTCCGACCCGCCATCACCGGCCAAAAGATCGGCGCAATCGCGCTGACCGAACCCGATACCGGTTCGGACGTCGCCAGCATCACCACGCGCGCGGAGCGCGACGGTGACACCTGGGTGATCAACGGCCGCAAGATGTTCATCACCAACGGCACCCGCGCCCACTTCATGACCATGGCGGTCCAGACCGATCCCGGGTCCCAACACCGCGGGGTGTCGATCTTCCTCGTCGACACCGATCTTCCCGGCGTCTCCGTCTCGCGCAAACTCGACAAGCTCGGCATGCGAGCCTCGGACACCGCCGAGATCGCGCTCGACGACGTGAAGGTCCCCGCCGAGAACCTCCTCGGTGGTGAAGTGGGGCAGGGATTCGCCCAGATGTCGTGGCAGCTCCAGTACGAACGGTTGTCGGGCGCCGCGCAGAGCATCGGTCAGGGTGACGACGTACTGGAACAGACGATCGCCTACGCCCGGGAGCGGCGAGCATTCGGCCGGCCGCTCGCCGACAATCAGGTGATCGCCCACATGCTCGCCGACGCGGCCACCGAGCTCGAAGCCGCGCGGGCGCTGACCTACGACACCATCTGGCGGGTGCAGAACGGCGAGTACCCCGTGGTGGAGATCTCGATGGCGAAGAAGTACGCGGCGCAGGTACAGAACCGGCTGGTGGACGCGTGCCTCCAGGTGTACGGCGGCGCCGGGTACCTCAACGAGACGCCGGTGAGCCGGCTGTGGCGCGACGCCCGGCTCCAACGGATCGGCGCCGGCACCGACCAGATCATGAACGAGGTCATCGCGAAACGGATGGGCATCCGCGGGTGAGTCGGATTTGGTCTGCCCGTGGAGGGAGCCGCGAAGCCACGGCCGACGCGAGCAGCAACGGAGCCGGGCCGTCGGAGATCATCGGGTCGTCGATCACGGTGTCGGAGCCCGCGTTCAGGCCCTACGTCCGGTCGCCCGTCACCGCGTTTCGGTTGGCGGGATCGGTCGCGCTCACCGCGTTCATGTTCTTCCCGCTGGAGCAGTCGGCCCATCGACGGTTCGCCGCGGCGCTCGGGAAGGAGCTCGCGCGGGCCCCGTCGTGGCTGGTATCGGCGATCGTCGCGGGGTGTCAGCTCGGATTTCTGGTGCCGGCGATCTTGTTCCTGCTCAGCCAGCTGGGACAGCGTCGATTCATGCGGGTCGGCCGGCTCCTCCTCGCATCGGTCGTGTGTGTCGTCGGGCTCGCCGCGATGTCGAGCCTCGTCGGGGAGTCCGTGTTCCGGATCCTGCCGGTGCATCGACCGGGAGGATCGGGCGAGCCGTACGGCATCGGTACGCCGTTCCCGACCGCAGTCGCACTCGGCGTCATCGCGACCTGGTTCTTCATCGACTCGGGCCAATGGTCACGGCGTTGGCGACGCTTCGGTTGGATCGTGCTCGGTGTCGGGATCGTGGCCCGGTTGGGTGTGAGTCTCGCCGACCCAGTCACCATCGTCGCGACGCTCGCGATCGCGAGCGCGGCGGCACGTCTCGTGCAGCTCGGTGTCGGGATCCCGAACACCACCGCCCGCGCGGCCACCGTGGGGGCGACACTCGAGCGACTGGGTCACCCGATCGAGTCGGTAGAGCGCGTCGGCTCGTTCCGGGGGTTCACCGGATTCCGCGCCATCCGCGCGGACGGCGGGCTGTTCTACGTGAAGGTGGTGAGTCGGCACACGCTGGCGACGCTGTTGCCGGTGCGCCTGTACCAGGCCACCCGCTTTCGCGAGGGCCCCGAGGACGGTCCGTTCCGCTCGCTGCGATCGAGCGTCGAACACGAAGCCATGTGCGCGTTGAAGGCGCACAGCGACGGCGTTCCCACCCCCCGGTTGGCGATCGTCTCCGAGTTCCCACCGGATGCAATGCTCCTCGCCTTCGACGGTCCTCGAGGCGAGCCGCTCTCCCGCCTCGACCCCGACCACCGTCTACCAGGTCTCCTCCAAGCGGTGTGGGCGATCGTCGCGACGCTGCAGCGCAATCACAGCGTGCACCACCACCTCAATCTCGACGCGTTGATCGTCGACGAACACGGCACCGTCGCACTCATCGAGTTCGGAGCGACGTCATTGGGGGTCACCGGGTCAGCCCTCGCCACCGACGTCGCCGAAGTCCTGGCGGGCACGGCGGCCCGGCTCGGCGTCGAGCCTGCGGTCCAGGCCGCGATCGATGGAGTCGGATGTGATGCGGTCGCCGCGTCGCTGCCCCGCCTGCA
>JBDUBS010000389.1:0-3168 GCA_040003875.1 Acidimicrobiia bacterium
TGAGCTCTGCGGTTCGGAACGCGACCCAATCGTCTTGGAACGTGAGGTACACGTGCTCCAAGAACGTGGCGCTCGGCGTCGTCGTGAGCTCGCCCGCGGTCAGCCAGTTGCGGTGTCGGTCGTAGGCGTGGTCGGCGCGGTACATCCAGTGCGGTGCCCATCCCGCGTCCGCTTCGACGCACACGATGCGGAGGTCGGGATGGCGCTCGAACACCGCGCCGAAGATGAGCGTGCCGATGATGTCCTGGTTGCCGCGGATGATCGAGAGGAACGTGTTGAGCTTCGGTCCCCGCACGGTGCCGGTGCCGATGGAGTCGGTCTTGCTCGTGAGGATGTGGAACGACGGCGGCAGCTCCAGTGCGACGAGGGCATCCCAGAACTCGTCGTACATCGGATTGTCGTAGTCGCCCTCACCCGGATAGCCGGGCAGCATGACGCCGCGCAGGCCCTTGGCCTTGATCGCCTCGAGATCACGGATGCCCTCGTCGGGGGTCTGCATCGCGGTCTGGCCGAGACCGACGAGGCGGTCGGGCGCGTACGAGCAGTACTCGGTGATCCACTCGTTGTACGCGTCGAAACACGCGTGCTGGTACGCACGGTCGGGGTGGTTACACAGGACCATGCCGACCGACGGGTAGATGATCTCGGCGGTCACGCCATCGGTGTCCTGGTCGTGGAGGCGCGCTTCGGGGTCCCAGCCGCCTCGGTGGAGGTCCTCGAACTTCTTCCCGGTGTCGAGTCGGATCTCGTCGGTCGGTCGGCCGGCCGCGGCGACGAGCCACATCGGCACCAGGCTCTGACCGTTGTCCACGATCATGCAGTCGCCCATGGTCGGGTCGAAGTGCAGCCGGGGCGCGCGATCGCGGTACGCCGGGTCGATGTGGTCGAGGTACGCGTCGGCCGGCTCGGTGATGTGCGAGTCCGCCGAGATGCAGCGGCGGGTGGCTGCGGTCGCGGTCATGGAATCCTCCAAGGCGTGTGATCAGCCGGCGAGCGCGGTGATCGCCTCGGTCATCGCGTTCATGTCGAAGTAGTCGCGCCACAGGGTGATGCGGCCGTCGGCCACCTCGAACACGCCCATCACGTCGACCGCCGCAGTGCGGTCACCGGTGCTGAACGAGTCCGTCCGTTCGTTCATCACCGTGGTGGCGTTCGCCACCTGCCGGTGCACCGTCCATTCCATGGCGTTGACGCCCATGGCGTCCAAGGTCGCGAAGACACCGCGAATCCCCTCCGGCCCCGAGACCTTGCCGATGGGCACGTTGTCGTATTCGATGTCGTCGGCGACGAGCTCGAACGCACCGTCGAAGTCGAGTGCGGTGATGCGGACGGTGAAGGCATTGACGATTTCTTCGGCGGTCACGGTGGCTCCTCGGACGGCTGGGACGATCGGGATGGCGGCGACGGCGATCTCCGCCCGGACCCTAGGCTCCGGCGCGTGCCGACCGCCTCCGTGAACGGAATCGAGATCTACTTCGAACGACGCGGGTCGGGACCGTCCGTGCTGTTCCTCAACGGATCGGGCGCCACGTTGGCGGGGATGGGAATCCTGCTCGACGTGTTCGCCGACCGCTGCGACCTGCTCGCGCACGATCAGCGGGGTCTCGGCCGCACCGCGATTCCGGAAGGGCCGTACACGATGACTCAGTACGCAGCGGACGCGGCGGGGCTGCTCGAGGGTGTCGGTTGGGACACGTGCCGGGTCGTCGGGGTGTCCTTCGGTGGGATGGTCGCGCAGGAACTCGCGGTCACATTCCCCGAGCGCGTCGAACGGTTGGCGCTGCTGTGCACTTCGCCCGGCGGTCCGATGCCCTCGTATCCTCTGCACGAACTGACCCACCTCGGCGACGACGAACGGACTCCCGTGTACCTGCCGCTCCTCGACACGAGGTTCACGCCCGCGTGGCTTGCCGAGCACGACGCCGATCGCAGGCTGGCCGAGATGGTGTCGACGCGTGTCCCCGGGAGGTCGGACGATGTGCTCCGCGGTGAGCGGGAGCAGCTGGACGCGCGTCGCCGGTTCGACGTGCTCGACCGCCTCGATCGGATTTCGTGTCCCACCTTCGTGGGCGCGGGCCGCTTCGACGGCATCGCACCGCCGGTCAACTCCGAGGCCATCGCGGCTCGGATCTCCGGTGCCGAACTCCGGATCTACGAGGGCGGTCACGCCTTCTTCGCGCAGGACCGTCGCGCATTACCCGACGTGCTCGACTTCCTCACCGCGTGACGTCCGCACCGCGACCCGCCGACCGCGCGGGATACTCAGACCGATGAACTGGCTGCGCCGACTCCTGCCCGGTTCCGCAACGGTCGACGTGCCCCGCGTCGTCATCGCTCGCGCGTTGCGCGGTTTTGCCGACGGGTTCGTCAGTGTGTTCCTCGCCACCTACCTCATCGCGCTCGGGTTCTCACCGTTGCAGGTGGGCGCCATCGTCACCGGAACCCTGCTCGGGTCCGCGGCCCTCACCCTGGGCGTGGGACTCGTCGCCCACCGGCGCGAACTCCGCGTCCTCCTCCTCGCGGCGTGCGGGCTGATGGCCCTCACCGGTCTGGGGTTCATGGCGGTCACCGCGTTCTGGGCGCTGATGCTGGTGGCCGTCGTGGGCACGCTCAACCCGTCGGCCGGCGACGTGAGCGTGTTCCTCCCGACCGAGCAGGCGTTTCTCGCCGGTCACGTCGACGATCTCGATCGCCCGCGCCTCTACGCCGTGTACAACCTCGGCGCCGCGTTCGCCGGCGCGTTCGGCGCGCTGGCATCGGGGTTGCCCGGGTACGTGGCCAAGCACGTCGACATTTCGCGGATCGACGTCTTCCGCGGGAGCTTCTCGATCTACGTCGCGGTGGCGGTCGTCATCTTCTTCATCTACCGCGGACTGCGGACCGAACACAGCGCCACGGACGTCGTGAAGGTGGAGCGGAAACCGCTCGCCGAATCGCGCCGGACCGTCATCGAACTCGCGGCGCTGTTCTGCATCGACGCGGCCGCCGGGGGATTCGTGGTGCAGTCGCTCCTCGTGCTCTGGCTCCACCTGCGGTTCGGCCTCTCGGTCGGTACGACCGCGGCGGTGTTCTTCGGGGTGAGCCTCCTGAGCGCGTTCTCCCAGTTGCTGGCCGGACCGCTCGCGGCGCGCATCGGGCTGGTGCGCACGATGGTCTTCACCCATCTGC
>JBDUBS010000003.1:0-3167 GCA_040003875.1 Acidimicrobiia bacterium
GCGAGGTCAGCGCGGTGGTCGTCTATCCGAGTGCAATGGTGTCGCGCGGCGCGCACGCCGGACCCGCCGCGGGGACGGTCTCCGACGGTCCGATCCCGATCCTCGGTGAGGCCCATGATCGGCGCGGGCCCGTACTCCTCGCCTGGGATCAGGTCGAGCGCGCGTCACGGATCATCGGCACCGGACACAACGTGGTCCTCCACGAGTTCGCCCACAAGCTCGACATGCTCGATGGCGTGATCAACGGCAGCCCACCCCTCGGCGATCGCGTGGACCCCGACCACTGGCGCGACGTGTGCACCGAGGCGTTCACCGCGCTCGCGGCGGGCGAGGACCGGCCTCCGCTCCAGCCGTACGGCGCCACGAACCCGGGGGAGTTCTTTGCGGTGGCGACCGAGGCCTTCTTCGACGTCCCGGCAAGCCTCGAACACCACGAACCCGACCTGTACGCCGTGCTCGCCGACTTCTACGGCCAGGAACCGCCCGCGCGAACCGAATCGCCGCAGTGAGCGGGCGCGCGCCGAATGCTGCGCCTGGACTCAGGCGGAGCGGTCAGCCGCGCCGGCATCGACGGTTCCACCGAGCACCCGCTCGCGGGTGAGGTCGATGGCCGGCGCTTCCCGGGCGGCCAGGAGTTGGCTCAACACCCCGGCGAGGGTCGTCTCGGACTCCAATCGGTCCCCCACGTGTTGGGTGGCCGCGGTGAGCGACGTCAATGCGCTCACCAGTTCCTCGTCCCGGCGCAGCAGATCACCATGAATGGCCGCGATCTTCGAGTGCATCATGAGGAACTCGTCGCGTTCCCGACGCCGACGCCTGCTCGACCCGAACATCAGAACCTCCCCGACACCACGACCCCTTGGGAAAAACCGTAACCCCGTACCGGACGTAACCGATGGACCCTCGACCGGCCGCCGGATCACGGTGGTCGCACCCCGCCAGTACGGTCGGCCGGGTGATCGACGAGACCTTCGCCAACGGATCCCTCGCCACCCTGCGCGAACTCGTCGCCGCGCCGAGCGCCGAGTTCCGGCCCGGCCAACTCGAGGCGATCGCCGCGCTCGTCCTCGATCACGCGCGCGTGCTCGTGGTCCAACGCACGGGGTGGGGCAAGAGCGCCGTGTACTTCGTGGCCACCCGCCTGTTGCGCGATCGGGGCGCAGGACCGACCGTGATCGTCTCTCCGCTCCTCGCGCTGATGCGGAACCAGATCGCCGCCGGTGAGCGCGGCGGCGTACGGACCGCGACCATCAACAGCAACAACCGCGACGACTGGGACGACATCGCGGACCGGCTCGGGCGCGACGAGATCGACGTGTTGCTGATCTCACCCGAACGCTTCGCGAATGCAGCGTTCAGGGATTCGGTGTTGCCGACGCTCGCACCGCGGGTCGGCCTGCTCGTCGTCGACGAGGTGCATTGCATCAGCGACTGGGGGCACGACTTCCGCCCCGACTACCGCCGGATGGCCTCGGTACTCGAGTTGCTCCCGGACGATGTCCCCGTCCTCGGTACCACCGCGACGGCAAACGATCGGGTCGTCGCCGACATCGAATCGCAGTTCGGGACGGGCATCCGCACCATCCGGGGCTCACTTGCCCGTCCGAGCCTCGTCCTCGACACGCTGCGGATGCCGAGCCAACCCGATCGGCTCGCGTGGCTGGCGACCGTGATCCCGACCCTGCCCGGCACGGGCATCGTGTACTGCCTGACCGTGGCCGACTGCGAACGGGTCACCGGTTGGCTCGCCCGCCAGGGCATCGACGCGGCGGCGTACAGCGGCGACACCGATCCGGCGCTGCGCAACCATCTCGAGGACCGCCTCCTCGCCAACGACCTGAAGGTGCTCGTGGCCACGTCGGCCCTGGGGATGGGCTACGACAAGCCCGATCTCGCCTTCGTCATCCACTACCAGTCCCCCGGCTCGCCGATCGCGTACTACCAGCAGGTCGGCCGGGCCGGGCGCGCCCTCACGGACGCGCACGGTGTGCTCTTGAGTGGGTACGAAGACCGCGACATTCAGGATTACTTCATCCGCACCGCGTTCCCACCCGCCGAGATCGCCAACTCGATCGTGGACCTGCTCGCGGACCGCGGGGGCTGGGTCCGCATCGGCGACATCGAGCTGGAGGTCAACATTCGGCGCGGCCGCCTCACCACGATGCTCAAGATCCTGGAGGTCGAGGGTGTGGTGGACCGGGACGGCACCAAGTACCGCCGCACCGCGATGGCCTGGACCTATCCCACCGAGCGCATCGAGAACGTCACCGCACAGCGGCGCGCCGAGCAGCAGGTGATGGACGACTACATCGACAGCCCGACCTGTCTCATGGCCCTGCTCGGCCGCGCGCTGGACGACCCCACCGCGACCGCGTGCGGCCGTTGCTCCCGCTGCACGGGGACGAGCCTGCCCGTCGCGCTCGACCACGCGCTCGTCGTCGAGGCGCAGGAGTACCTCCGGAGTCAGCCGCTCACGATCGACCCGCGCAAGATGCAGGCCGTCGGCGGTCGGATACCGGCCGATCGGCAACTCGAGTCCGGACGGTCGTTGTCGTTCCTCGGCGACGGCGGTTGGGGTCGTCTGGTGCGCGAGCAACGGGCCTCCGGCCATTTCGCCGACGAGTTGGTCGACGCGGTGGTACGGCTCATCCGCCAGTGGGGACCCGAGCCGCGCCCGACCTGGGTGACGAGTGTGCCGTCGACGCGCGATCCGGCACTCGTCCGTTCCCTCGCCGAGCGGATCGCCGCCGGCCTCGACCTCGCACACATTCCTGCCGTCGCCTCGACCCGCACCACCGCACCGCAGCGCGAGATGGAGAACAGCGCGCAACAGCACGCCAACGTGATGGACGCCTTCACGACGGTGGACCCGGTCCCGGCGGGCGCGGTGCTGCTCGTGGACGACATCGCGGTGTCCCGCTGGACGCTCACCGAGGTCGGTGGTGTGTTGCGCGACGCCGGGGCCGGGCCAGTCCTGCCGGTGACCCTCGCCGTGGGGGGCGGCGACTGATTCCCTCACGCGATTCCCGCCCCCGAGCCCCTGATTCGAGCGCCGGATTCCGGTCCAGGGACCGGAAATCGGGCGCCGAAACGCGGAAGTGTCTACGGTCACACGGTTTTGGGTAGATGAGTGAGCACTCACTCACCTAATATCGGCCGGTGCCTTC
>JBDUBS010000414.1:0-10640 GCA_040003875.1 Acidimicrobiia bacterium
CCTGCCGCGCGCGCGGCAATCGAATTGGGCCACTGCGGGATCTGCACATCGACAGGGTGGGCCGCCGGTAGCATTGACGCGTGGCCGTCCCCAAGGTGTGTGGCATCGAGACGGAGTACGGCGTGGTGCTCCGGGGCACGGGCGACGCCAACCCCGTGCTGGCCTCGTCGATGCTCATCAACGGCTACGTCGAGCACCACAAGGTCGGCTGGGACTTCGAGGACGAGTCACCGGGGCGCGACGCCCGCGGGTACGCCCGGGAGGGCGCGCAGCCGCCGGAGATCGAGACCCACCTGGTCAACACCGTCCTGACCAACGGTGCGCGGTACTACGTGGACCATGCCCACCCCGAGTACTCGACCCCCGAGTGCACCAACGCGCTCGAGGTGGTGGTCGCCGACAAGGCGGGAGAGCGCATTCTCGCCCGGTCGATGCGGGCGGCGCAGCGCCTGCTCGACCCGGGCCAGGAGATCGTCGTCTACAAGAACAACTCCGACGGCAAGGGCAACTCGTACGGCACCCACGAGAACTACCTCGTCGACCGGCACACCCCATTCACCGCCCTCGTGCGCAATCTGTTGCCGTGGTTCGTCTCCCGCCAGATCTTCACCGGCGCGGGCAAGGTCGGCGTGGAGAACGGCGCTAACCCGGTCGACTTCCAACTCTCGTGCCGGGCCGATTTCTTCGAGGAGGAGGTCGGCCTCGAGACCACCCTCAAGCGCCCGCTGGTGAACACCCGCGACGAACCGCACGCCGACCCGCAGAAGTACCGCCGGCTCCACGTGATCGCCGGTGACGCCAACCTCTGCGAGGTGGCGACCTACCTGAAGGTCGGCACCATGGCGATCGTGCTCGGCATGATCGAAGACAACTTCATCGACAAGGACCTCTCGATCGTCGGTCCGGTCCATGCCGTCCGCACCATCTCGCACGACCCCACGCTGCGGGCCACCATGGATCTCTCCGACGGCGGTTCCTGCACCGCGATCGAACTCCAATGGGAGTTCCTCCGGTTGGCCCAGAAGTACGCCGACGAAACCGGGCTCGAACTCTGCGGTGCCGAGGTGGGTCACGACGTCCTACGCCGGTGGGAGGAGACGCTCACCGCCCTCGAACGCAACCCGATGAGCCTCAACGGTCAGCTCGACTGGGTCACCAAGCTCGCCCTGCTCGACGCCTACCGCGACCGTGACGGCATCGGCTGGGACGATCCGAAACTGGCCCTGCTCGACCTCCAGTACCACGACGTGCGGCCCGACCGGTCGCTGTACGAACGTCTGGTCCGGGCGGGGAAAGTTGAACGCCTCGTGGATGAATCCGAGGTCGAGCGGGCAATGACCGAACCCCCCGACACAACCCGGGCATACTTCCGAGGTCAGTGCCTGGCTCGGTGGCCCGACTCCGTCGTCGCCGCCAACTGGGACAGTTTGATCCTCGACGTCGGTTCGGACCCCCTACGGCGGATTCCCATGATGGAACCGCTCAAGGGAAGCCGGGCGCACGTCGAGGCGTTGTTCATGCAGTGCACGACACCGGCACAGTTGGTCGACCAGCTCGGTTCGTAGGCACAGGAGGTCGCAATGCCAGAACGAGAGCAGATCAAGAAGCCCGCTCCCAAGGAGCGAGAAGAGGTCGAGGCCGATACCGAGACCACCGCGCCTGCTCGCCAGGGCGAGGCCCTCAAGGAGGAACTCGACGACCTCCTCGACGAGATCGACGGCGTCCTCGAAGCCAACGCCGAGGAGTTCGTCCGCTCGTACGTCCAGAAGGGCGGGGAGTGACCGAGCCCACTCGGTCGGACTGACGACGGTGAGCCGGGTGCGCGTACCGCGGTCGTCGAACGGAACGTCCAAGACGCTCGCTCACGGAACCCGACTGGGTGCCTCGCGAGTCCCTGACAACATCCTCGCCGCGACTCGAGAAGAGCGCGCGCTCCGCAAACTGCAGCGTCGCGTCGCGCGTTGGCAGCGGTTCCACCGAATCCGGTGAACCCCACGAGTAACCTCGCCCGCCCATGAGCGAGCCCTCGATCTTGCCCTTCTTCGCGTCCGGTCACGACCCCGGTCCGTCCTTCGTCGAACTCCTCCGTCATGTGTCCCCCGACGCTGCGGGTGGCGCGCACGACACCCGGCCCGAATCGTTCCCCATCACTCACGGCACCACGGTCGTCGCGATCCGTTCCGCGACCGGAGTGGTCATGGCCGGTGACCGACGCGCCACCGCTGGACACTCGATCGCGAACCGGCGGATCGAAAAGGTGTTCGCGGCCGACGAGCATTCAGGGGTGGCCATCGCCGGTGCCGCCGGACCCGCCGTCGAGATGGTGCGCCTCTTCCAAGTGCAGCTCCGCCACTACGAGAAGGTGGAAGGTGTCCAACTGAGCCTCGAGGGCAAGGCGAACCAACTCGCTCAGATGGTGCGGGCGAACCTGCCGGCCGCGATGCAGGGCTTCGTGGTGATCCCGCTCTTCGCCGGATACGACCACCGTCGCCAACGGGGCCGCGTGTTCTCCTACGACGCCACCGGCGGCAAGTACGAAGAGGCCGACTACCAGACCAACGGCTCCGGCGGTGTGCACGCCCGCAACTGGATCAAGGCCGGCTGGAACGAAGGCATCGCACCCGACGACGCGGTTGCGCTCGCGATCAAATCGCTGTTCGCCGCCGCCGACGAGGACACCGCCACCGGCGGCCCCGATCTGGTGCGGGGGATCTACCCGATGGTGGCCACCATCGACGCCGATGGCTTCACCCTCCTCGACGACGCCGACGTCGCCGCCCGGTTCGAGGATCTCCTCGGCGGACCCGAGCGGGGAGGCAACGAGTCATGAACATGCCGTTCTACGTGTCGCCCGAACAGATGATGAAGGATCGCGCCGACTACGCCCGGAAGGGCATCGCACGCGGTCGCAGCCTCGTCGCCATCGAGTGCGACGCCGGCGTGGTCATCGTCGCCGAGAACCCGAGCCGCACGCTCTACAAAGTGAGCGAGATCTACGACCGCATCGCGTTCGCGGGCGTCGGCAAGTACAACGAGTTCCAGAGCCTCAAGATCGGTGGCGTCCGGCTCGCCGACCTGAAGGGCTACCAGTACTCGCCCGAGGACGTGAGTGCGAGTTCGCTCGCCAACGCGTACGCACAGACGCTCGGCCAGGTGTTCACCCACGAGATGAAGCCGTACGAGGTCGAGATCCTCGTCGCGGAGGTGGCGGCGACTTCCGACGAGCCCAACCAGATGTTCCACATCCTCTACGACGGCACCGTGATGGACGAGCAGGGCTTCACCGTGCTCGGCGGCGAGGCCGAACGCATCGCCGACGCCGTGCGCGAGGACTATGTCGACGGCATGGCACTCGCCGCCGCGGTGGCGCTCGGCGCTCGGTCACTCGCCAACAGCGGTGAGAACCTCGGCGCCGCGCAACTCGAGGTCGCACTGCTCGACCGTGCTCACCCGGCCCGCGCGTTCCGTCGGATCAAGGGCGACGAACTCGAAGCACTGTTGGGCTAGCTGACCGCCTGATTGCTCATTCGCTCACGCTCCTGATCGTGACGCCCAATGGGTCAACGACCCGCTTCGGCCGCGCCCGAGTGACCCCAGAACCAAGTTTCCGAGCGTTTGTCACTTTGGAGCCGCTACGCGTCCTCAAAGTGACAAACGCTTCGGTGATCGGGCGCCCAGGGGTGACCTCACGCGGCGCGGACGCGTTCGATATCGCGGAGGTGATGTGCGCCTTCGTGCGCGGCGTGGCGGACGAGCCAGCCTGCGTCGTGGGGTGTCCCCCCGATCGTGAACGGACGGCTCCACGCCTCCTCGGACACATCAGCCGCGGCGGTGACGAGAGTCAGCGCGGCGCGGTCGATGCCGTCGAGGGCCAACCCTGGATCCATCACCCAGTCCGGTCGGGTCTGGGCAGACTCATCAGCCGAGATGTCAGGCAGCTCAACGCCCGGTTGATCGAGCACATGGGGGATGGTCATCCCCAGCAGGTCGAGCACCTCGCGGATGTGCACGAGGTACTCCAACACCGACCACACATCGGCGGAAGGTCGGGCCCGGAGCTGAGCGTCGGTGAGACCCGCGACCGCTCGCCGGTACCGGCCCGGGAACGTCCGGACGGCATCGATTGCGTCGTGCACCGAGATCGCGGATTCGTCGATTCCACACGTCGGACACCCGGCCACAGCCAACCTCCTCGTCCTGATTCCCAATGACGGCCGTACCGTACGGGCTGGCGAGACCCAAACCACCACAAGAAGTGGTCAACCTTCCCGGTAGGGCACCGATAGCCTGCCCATGATGCGGCTCAGTCTCCGGAGCGCGTAGTGGAACGACGCATCTTCGGCCTCGAGAACGAATACGGCGTCACGTGCACGCTGCGTGGCCAACGCCGTCTGAGCCCGGACGAAGTGGCGCGCTACCTCTTCCGGCGGGTCGTGTCCTGGGGCCGCTCGAGCAACGTGTTCCTCGAGAACGGTGCCCGCCTCTACCTCGACGTCGGGAGCCACCCCGAGTACGCCACCCCCGAGTGCGATTCGGTGCACGAACTCGTCGTGCACGACAAGGCGGGGGAGCGGATCCTCGAATCGCTCGTGCAGTCTGCCGAGGCCCGGCTCCGTGAGGAGGGCATCCGCGGCGAGGTCTACCTGTTCAAGAACAACACCGACTCCGCCGGCAACTCCTACGGCTGCCACGAGAACTACCTCGTCGAGCGTGATGGCGACTTCGCCCAGTTCACCGACGTGCTCATCCCGTTCCTCGTCTCCCGGCAGGTCTACGCGGGGGCGGGCAAAGTGCTCCAGACCGCGCGCGGTGCGATGTACTGCATCGCCCAGCGGGCCGAACACATCTGGGAAGGCGTGTCGAGCGCCACCACGCGCTCTCGTCCCATCATCAACACGCGCGACGAACCGCACGCCGACGCCGAACGCTTCCGCCGCCTCCACGTGATCGTGGGCGACTCCAACATGAGCGAGTACACGACATTCCTCAAGGTCGGGACGATGTCGATCATGCTGCGGATGCTCGAAGAGGACACCGGCCCGTGGCGTGACCTCACGTTGGAGAACCCCATCCGCGCCATCCGCGAGATCAGCCACGACATCACGTGTCGGCGCAAGGTCCGTTTGGCCAACGGACGTGAACTCTCGGCGGTGGAGATCCAGGCCGAGTACCTCAACCGCGCGTTGCGCTTCGCCAAGCGACGTTCGTTCAGTCCGCTCGAGACCCTCGCGCTCGAGATGTGGGAGCACGTGATGACCCACCTCGAGTCCGACCCGCTGAAGCTCACGCGTGAGGTCGACTGGGTCATCAAGCACCAACTCATCGAGTCCTACCGGGACAAGCACTCGCTGCCGTTGACCCACCCACGGGTCGCGCTGCTCGACCTCGCGTATCACGACGTCACCCAGGCCCGGTCGCTGTACTACCTGCTCGAGCGGCGGGGCCAGGTCGACCGCATGGTCACCGACGAAGAGATCGCCATTGCAATGGACGTACCGCCCGACACCACCCGCGCCAAGCTGCGCGGCGCGTTCATCAAGCGGGCGAAGGAACGCAAGCGCGACTACACCGTCGACTGGGTGCACCTGAAGCTCAACGACCAGGCGCAACGCACCGTGCTCTGCAAGGACCCCTTCAAGTCCGAGGACGACCGCGTCGACCGCCTCATCGCGTCTTTGTAACCCGTCCGCTCCCACTCCTGATTGTCATGCGCTCCGTGGGGGTTGCTCCCGGGTAGCTCGCCTCTGCTCGTTCCTCGCTCCGGCTCGGGAGTGGGAGCGGACGTGCCATAGTCGGGCCCATGCCGGCGTTTCGGAGTGGGCGGGTCACGACGGTCCTGAGTCGGCGCAAGGGGCTGCAGCGGGTCGAGGTGGATCTGGGGTCGGGCCCGGAGCGGGCCTACGTGCTGGACCAGCTCACCGGAACGGTTGGCGTGGGAGACCGGGTGGTGGTGAACACCACCGCGGTCGACCTCGGCCTCGGCACCGGCGGATGGCACTTCGTTCACTGGAACCTGGAGCGCGACGCGTGGGAGGAGCCGGGCCCCGGTCACATCCTCAAGGCGCGGTACACGAGTCTCCAAGTCGATGTCGGTTCCACCGAGGAGCATCTCGATGCGGAACTCGCAGGTCGGACGTCGATCGACGGCATGCCGGTGGTCGTCGCCGCGTTGCACAGCCAACTCCCAGCGGTCGCGGTCACGATCCGTTCGCTGCGACCCGACGCGCGCATCGCGTACGTGATGACCGACGGTGCCGCGCTCCCACTCGCGTTGAGCGACCTCGTGGCCGAACTGCGGGACCGGTCGCTCCTCGACGCGACCATCACGTGCGGCCACGCCTTCGGCGGTGACTACGAGGCCGTCACCGTCTTCTCGGCGTTGGCGATCGCCCGGCATGTGGCCGCGGCGGACGTCGCGATCGTGGTCATGGGACCCGGGATCGTCGGCACGAACTCCAGCCTGGGGTTCACCGGGATCGAGATGGGATCGATCCTCGACGCGGCGGCGGGGCTCGGTGGGGTCCCGATCGCGTGTCTGCGGGCGTCGTTCGCCGATCCGCGCGAGCGCCATCGGGGAATCTCTCATCACACCGTCACGACGCTGACGGTGGCGACCCGCTCTCGGGTGATCGTTCCGGTCCCAGCGTTCGACGGCGAGGTGGAGCAGACGCTGCTCACCGACCTCGCCGAGTCCGGCATCGATGCGCGTCACGCGGTGGAGACCGTCGAGATCCCCGACGTCCTCGCACTGCTGGCCGACCATCACCTGCACGTGACGTCGATGGGTCGGCCGGCCGCGGCCGATCCAGTGCTCTTCCAGTGTGCTGCCGCGGCCGGGGTCCGTAGCGTCAACGAACTCGCACCACCGGTGCCGTAACCTCGACCGCGATGGCGGACGACCACGGCACCACCGCAGCGGGGACCCCCGACGGCCCCGACCGCCGTGAGCGCCTCCTCAACCTGCTCGCGGCGTTGATCGAAACCCGGCGCGGGCTGAGTCGCGAGGACATCGTGACCATCCCGACGCTCGGATATCCGCCGGGCGCGTCCGCCGCTCGCCGATCCTTCGAACGGGACAAGGCCACCCTGCGGGCCATGGGCGTGCCGCTCAAGGACATCCAGGACGGTCACGACACGCGTTACCGGGTGGATCCGGCCGAGTACTACCTGCCCGATCTCGATCTCACCGAGGACGAGCTCGCCGCGCTCCACGTCGCGGTCACCGCGATCGGTCTCGGGAGCACGGCGGGAGAGGGCGCCCTGATGAAGTTGGGCGGCATCGAGGGCACCGGCTCGATGCCGATCGCCGAGCTGCCGTTCGTCGACGTGCTGGCGCCGCTGTTCGAGGCTTCGCGCCATCGCTGCGTGGTCGAGTTCTCCTACCGCGGGCGCGTCCGCGCGCTCGAGCCGTGGGCGCTCACCTCGAAGTTCGGCAACTGGTACGTGGTGGGCTTCGACCGCGGCGCAGACGACATGCGAGTTTTCCGTGCCGACCGGATCGAGGGTGACATCACCGCGGGGACACCGGCCGACTTCACGGTGCCGACCGACTTCCGGGCCGAGACGTACCTCGAGGACCGGCCGTGGGACTACGGCTCCGGGCGCGCCACCACGGTGTCGATCCTGGTGGACGCCGGCTTCGAGGTCGCGTTCCTCCAAGCCGTAGGACCCGACGCGTCGTCATCCGTGCGGCCCGACGGCTCGGTGGTGGTCGAAGTACGCGCGGTCGACGTCGGGGCAGTGGTCAACCTCGCGCTCGGGTTCCTCGACCACGTCGAGATCCTCGACCCTCCAGCCGCGCGCACCGCGGTCGTCGATGCCCTCGAAGCCTGGGTCGCATGAGCCGGAACGATGCACCGCCGCAGCTCGAACGCGTCCTGGCCATGATCCCGTGGCTCGCGACGCATCGTGGTGCTGCGAAGGCGGACACCGCCGCCCGCTTCGGGATCAGCGCCACCCAACTCGAAGCCGATCTCGGCCTCATCATGATGGTCGGCGTCCCACCGTATTCACCGGGCGACTACATCAACGTCACCTACGAGGACGACACCATCGATCTCTGGCTCGCGCCGTACTTCAACCGCCCCCTCCAACTCAGCGCCGCGGAGGGTCTCGCGCTGCTGGCCGGCGGCCGCGCGCTGCTCGCCGTCGACGGTTCTGACCCCGACGGACCATTGGCCACCGCAGTGGCCAAGTTGGAACGAGCCCTCGGCGTGACCGAAGTAGTCGTCGACGTGACCGCCCCGCCGTTCCTCGACGCCATCCGGCACGCCGCGGCCGACGGCCAGCGCGTCGAGATCGACTACTGGAGTGGTGGGCGAGACGAACTCAGCACGCGTGCCATCGACCCTGGTCCGCCGTTCTTCGCGTTCGGCGAGTGGTACACGGATGCGTATTGCTCGCTCCGCGAGGAGCCTCGAATGTTCCGCGTGGATCGAATCCGGGCCGTCCGCGAGACCGACGTCACGTTCGAGCCGGTTCCGAGCGGCCCGGCGGGTCACGTGTACCACCCACGTCCTCACGATCCCCGCGTCACCGTCGAACTGCCGCGCGGCGCGAGCTGGGTGGCCGAGAGCGCGCCTTCGGAGTCGGTCGTGGAACTCGCCGACGGTCGCCAGCGTGTGACGCTGGTCGTCAGCGAACCGGCCTGGCTCGAGCGCATCCTGATGCAGGTCGGCCCCGCGGCGGTCGTGGTCGACCCACCCGACTGGAGCGACCTCGGCGCCCGGTGCGCGAACCGCGTGTTGCGCCGGTACCGGGATGCTGCGAGTCGCGCCAGCTGAAGAGACGCTGAACCCCGTCGGTGCCCTTTCGGAGGTTTCGGCCAAGCTGTCGCCCGGAATGACCGGGATCCGGTCCGGCGCGTGGAAGGATCAGCACGTGAACCCCGAAGACACGGGCCCGGGCCCGACCTCGCCATCGACCGCGCCCGTTGCCACCTCGATCGGGTTCCCGTCGCACCCCACGAGCGCCCCGGCCAAGGACGGGAGCGTCCGCAACATCGTCGAGTGGGTCGTGATCATCGCGGTGGCCGTCGGCTTCGCGTTCCTGGTCCGTGGGTTCGCGTTCCAGACTTTCTTCATCCCGTCCGAGTCGATGACCCCGCGCCTCGAAACCGACGACCGGGTGCTCGTCAACAAGTTCGCGTACGACCTGCGCGACCCCTCGCGCGGCGACGTCGTCGTGTTCAGGACCCCACCGAACGCGCACATCAGCAACATGGACGACTTGGTGAAGCGCATCGTCGGCCTGCCGGGCGAGACCATCGAGGGCCGCAACGGCAAGATCCTCATCAACGGCAAGGTGTTGAGCGAGCCGTACCTACCGTCGGACCTCCAGTCGACGACCTTCGGCCCGGCGAAGGTGCCGGCGAACTCCTACTACATGCTCGGCGACAACCGTCAGTACTCGAACGACTCGACCCATTGGGGTCCGGCGAACCGCAACCTCTTCGTCGGGCCGGTCTTCGTCACCATCTGGCCGCTCGATCGGATCGACGTGCCGGGTTGGCTGTGGGGGATCCCGATCGCGATCGGCTTCGGCACGATCATCTACCTGTTCGTGCGCCGACGCGATCCCGACACCGAATCCGTGTAGGCGCCGCTCACGCTTCGGGGGCCGCGGTCCATTCGCCGACTGCCGCCAACATCCGATCCACCCGGTCCGAGAACAACCCGTCGACTCCGAACCGCAACGCTCGCAGCAGGTGGCGCATCTCCTGGGTGTCCCACGCGAATGCCTTGACGCCGAAGCGGTGGACGAGCGTGACGATCCCGAGTGACCAGTCCGCTTGGTGCAGGTTGAGCGCGTCGATGTCCGCCGACGCCAGGTCGGCGGCGTGGCGCTCGAGGCTCGCAGGCGCAAGCGCGCCGTAGCCGGGGGAGTGGACGAGCTTGACGTCGGCGAGTTCGAGACGGCGCGTCCGCAGGGCGTCGAGATCCGGAGAACAGATCCACAACCGACCGGGAGCGCCGCCACCGGCCGCCCGTGCGACGTCGACCATCGGTCCGATGACCGCATCTTCCTTGGCGTCGATGGACAGCTCGAACCCGGTCCCGCACTCGCGGTAGAGATCGGCGAGCCGGGGGACGTCGAACTCGGCCAGCTCCGCCGCCGTGCTGGACCCGACCCGGACCTTGCGCAATCCGCGTCGGAACGCGCCGTCGTGGACCAGCACCACCTCGCCATCGGCCGACAGCCAGGCGTCGCTCTCGAGTCCGGACGCACCGAGTTCGAGACCGCGCTCGAAGGCGGCCAGGGTGTTCTCGGGCCGCTCGGAGCGGGCGCCGCGGTGGGCGAACGTGATGACCACACCGGCGATCGTGTCCGCTCGCGGGCCCTCATGTCGAAACGACCCCCTCGCGTCCGGAAACGGTGCTCAAGCACGCCCGGTGGCCTGCCGATGGCTTTCTCTGACCGGAGAACACAAGGGGCCTTCGAGCGTGACCACAATCCGAGCCAACTGTCCGACCTGCGGCGACGTTCAGCTGCGAGCGAGTGAACTCGTCGTTCGGGTCTGCTCCGACGACGAGAGCGGCTCGTACACGTTTCGCTGTCCGACGTGCAGCGTTGCCGTCGCCAAGGGCGCCAGCAAACGCATCGTCGACCTGCTCGTCTCCTCGGGAGTTCGCATGGAGGTC
>JBDUBS010000535.1:0-3150 GCA_040003875.1 Acidimicrobiia bacterium
CGCGTCGTGTTTTCGGGAAGATCCGGGCAAAAGGGCGTTGGCGTGGGGGGAGGCACCAGAAATCTTCGGGCGTATGGTGCAAGCGAGGGGCGGCAGGCCGCTCTGGATTTAGAAATGGGAGGGCATCTCTGATGAAAAAATCTCTAGTGGCGCGCGTCCGAACGCGGGTCGGAATCGTTGTCTCATTCGCAGTACTCGTCGGTTTGGCAGTGGCCGGTGGCGCGGTGAACGGCGGGAGCGCGCCCGGTGACGTTCGTGCGGCTGCAGTCAGTCGAACGGCGCTCATCAACGGAGCGTCGGTCACCGGCGCGCCGAGCCAAGAAGAACAGATCGCCACGGCGCTCGGCCTGACAGTCACGGTCGTCGACGATACGACGTGGGCCGGGATGACGTCGGCGCAGTTCGGTGCGTACGACGTGCTGATCGCGGGCGACCCCGGTTGCGGCACGGTTCCTCCTGGCGTTGCCGCCTCGACCGCAGCGTGGGGTCCGGTGGTGCTCGGGCACGGCGGCGGGCGAACCGGCGCGGGTAATCGCGTCGAGGTCGGCACGGATCCGGTCCTCCACGACGGCGGTGACTTCACGTCACCGGACGCGCGCGGCACGATCATCCGTGAAGGCATCGCGTACGCGGCGAACAACGTCGGCACGACCGGCTTCTACTTCGACTCCACCTGCGGCGACGCACCCGGCGACGGGAGTGACACCGTGAAGATCCTGACGGCGATGAGCGAGGGCACCGGGGCGTGGACCATCAACACCGGCCCACCGTGCGGTGGCAGCGTGTCGCTGATCGCGTCCCACCCGTCCTTCACCGACCTCACGACGACGTCACTGGCCGGATGGAGCTGCTCGGTCCACGAATCGTTCCCGACCTTCCCGAGCGACTGGAGCGCCTTGGCCGTCGCGACCGATACGCCCACGATGCCGACGTGTGGCGTCGACCCGGGCTCTGGTCTCAACGCGTGCGGTGAGGCCTACGCCCTGGTCGCGGGTGCCTCCATCGTGGTCGAGTCGAAGGTCATCTCCATCAGTCCCCCGGATGCCACCAACCCCGTGGGTACGGACCACACGGTCATCGCGAACGTCCACGACGTCAGCGGTGCCCCTCCGGTCGCGGGTCAGCTCGTCGACTTCACGGTGACCGGTCAGAACGCGGGTGCGACCGGCACTTGTGTACCGGCGAACTGCACGTCGGACGCCGGCGGCAACGTGTCCTTCACCTACCACGACGCCAACGGCGCCGGCGACGACACCGTCAAGGCGAGCTTCAAGGATGCCGCCGGTTCGTTGCAGACGGCAACGGCCCAGAAGCACTGGACCGAAGGCGTCACCCACTCGGTGACGGTGAACATCGTCGGGCCGGGTTCGGTCGCCTCGACCCCGAGTGGGATCACCTGCCCCACGACGTGCTCGGCGAGCTTCAGCGGCGGGGCGACGGTCGGTCTGGCGGCGACGCCCGGCTCCGGTGCGACCTTCACCGGATGGTCGGGTGACTGCACCGGCTCCGGTGCGTGCAGCGTGACGGCCGATATGGATCGGACCGTCACCGCGACATTCTCGACGGCGCCGCCCCCGGTGGACAAGCGCGAGATCGATGGCGAGGGGAAGATCTGCTCGCCGAGAAATTCCTTCGAGTTCGACGACATCGAGAACCGCAGAGACGGGTCGCGCTCCGGGAAGGTCGAGTTCGAGTCCAAGGCGGGCGAGTTCAAGAGCAAGTCGATCACCGCGCTCGGGTTCTCGGGCAACATCGGCATCGTGGCCGGGGTCGGGAAGTTCGAGGGGCACAGCGGGTACGACTTCGTCGCCGCAGTGGTCGACAACGGCAAGCACACGACCACTCCGGACATCTTGGCGTTCGTCGTTCAGGAGACGTCGACCCACCGTGTCGTGATGAGCTCCGTGACCTGGCAGTCGGTGTGTCACGGCGACATCCGACTCCACGAGGACTCGGACTTCTGAGTCTCGGGTGATCGGTGCCTCACGCGTCCGGCGTGAGGCACCGACCCACCTGCGGTCGCGGCACGGGATCGACGCGCCTGGCGCGACGGCCCGAATCCAGGCCTACACTTCTGGTGCTGCCGGGAGCCGTGTGGGCCCTGGACGGTGGAGGAATCGAGATGACGGCATCTACGCCTGCGTCACGCCTGGGTTCGCGTCCCGTCACCGCGCCGGATATCGCCGCGGCCAAGGGGAACCAGTCGCCACTGGTGATGGTCACCGCGTACGACGCGCCCAGCGCCCGAGTGGTCGATGCGGCCGGGGTCGACATGATCCTCGTCGGCGACACGCTCGCGATGGTCGTGCTCGGTTACGACGACACCCTGCAGGTGTCCACCGACGACATGGCCCACCATGTGGGCGCGGTCGCCCGCACGCACCCACACGCGCTCATCGTCGGTGACCTGCCGTGGATGAGTTACCACGTGTCACGCGAGGAGACGGTGCGCAACGCCGCGCAGCTGATCCGCGCCGGTGCCGGCGCGGTCAAGCTCGAAGGTGGCCGCAAGCGC
This sequence comes from Acidimicrobiia bacterium, assembly GCA_040003875.1. GTDB lineage: Bacteria > Actinomycetota > Acidimicrobiia > IMCC26256 > JAENVU01 > JAENVU01. The sequence continues at coordinate 2,516 of JBDUBS010000535.1, forward strand.
CTCGGCGCCATCACCGCGATCCTCGACAGCGAGATCCCGGTCATGGGCCATCTCGGCCTCACGCCCCAGTCGATCCACGCGATCGGCGGCTTCAAGGTGCAGGGCAAGCAGCTCGACGCGGCCCGCCGGATCGTCGACGACGCGGTCGCGCTCGCCGACGCCGGTTGTTTCGCCATCGTGCTCGAGTGCGTGCCCGACGGTGTCGCCCGCATGGTCACCGACGCGGTCGACGTCCCGACCATCGGCATCGGCGCCGGCCGCCACTGTGATGGTCAGGTCCTCGTGTACCACGACCTGCTCGGCTTCGAGGACCGTATACGGCCGCGGTTCGTGCGTCGCTACGCCGAACTCGGTACCGACGCCACCGCCGCCGTGTCCCGCTTCGCGGAGGACGTCCGACTCGGCCGGTTCCCGTCGAGCGACGAGACGTACCACATGACCGATCAGCTCGACGACGCCATGGACCAGGCGATGGACCAGTACTCCGTCGACGTCACCGGCGACGGCGCCGACGCCCTCCCCACCCCGGTCCCCCAACCCCACCCCGCCTGACCCCACCCCTCGAGCGAGTGTCACACCCTCCAGGTAGGGTCGTCCTCGATAGGTCCCGGCGGGGAGGCTCTGGTAGCGTTCCC
>JBDUBS010000121.1:0-3147 GCA_040003875.1 Acidimicrobiia bacterium
GGTCTCCTCCATCACCGAACTTCGCCACGTCGTCTCCCCCCGGAGTGTTCCCGGAACTCGATGGTTCGAGCGATCAGCTCACACCGGCAGGTACACCGACGGCGGCAAGCTCACGGTTCGAGATCACCTCGTCGACGATGCCGTATTCCTTGGCCTCGTTCGCGCCCATGATGAAGTCGCGGTCGGTGTCCTTGGACACCTTCTCGACCGTCTGGCCCGAGTGGTGCGCCAAGATCTCGTCGAGGGTCTCACGCATGCGCGTGATCTCCTTGGCCTGGATCTGGATGTCGACGGCCTGGCCCTGCGCACCACCGTGCGGCTGGTGGATGAGGACCCGGGCGTGCGGAAGGATGAAGCGTTTGCCCTTCTCGCCGGCGGCGAGGATGACCGCAGCTGCCGACGCGGCCTGGCCCATGCAGATGGTGGAGATGTCCGGCTTGACGAACTGCATCGTGTCGTAGATCGCGAACAGACCGGTGATCTCGCCACCCGGCGAGTTGATGTAGAGCGAGATGTCCTTGTCCGGGTCCTCGCTCTCGAGGTGCAGGAGCTGAGCCATGATCAGGTTCGCGACGTGCTCGTCGACGGCGGTCCCGAGCAGGATGATCCGCTCCTTCAGGAGCTTGCCCAGGAGGCTGGTGGTCCGCTCGCCGCCGTACGGCGTCTTCTCCCAGACCTCGGGGACATAGAACGAGTTGTAGGCCGGCTGCATCACGCTTCTGGCTCCTCTGTGGTGTCGGTGTCGACAGATTCGGTTGACTCGGTCTCGGCAGTTGCAGCGGGTACGTCTGGCGCAGGAATCTCGACGTCGAGCTCGTTACCTTCGGAATCCAACGCGACCGCGGCATCGACGACGAACTGCAACGCCTTACCGCGGGCGACATCAGAGCGTACCGCCTCGAGGAGGCCCCGACGGTCGAGATCCCGCCGGACCTTTTGCACCTTGTCGCCGGTGCGCTCGGCCAGCCGCTCGATCTCACGGTCGACGTCCTCCTCGGACGCCTCGATCGATTCCTGGTTCACCACGGCCCGCAACGCGAGGTCGGCGAGCACGGCCTTCTCCGCACCCGAGCGGATCTCGGCGAGGAACGCGGCCTGGTCCTGACCGGTCGCGCCCAACCATTGCGGGATCGACATGCCCTGGGACTCCAGCCGATGCATGAGGTCGTGCAGCCGTTGCTCCATCTCCTGGCCGACCAGCGGTTCCGGGGCCTCGATCGGAACGAGACTCGACAGTTCCTCGAGCACCTTGTCCCTCATACTCATCTGGGCCTGGAGCTTGCCCATCAGTTCCATGCGCTTGCGCGACTCGTCACGCAGCGCGTCCACCGACTCGGAATCTGTGTTCTCCTTCACCCACTCGTCGGTCAGTTCTGGGAGGACCTTGCGCTTCGCATCCTTCACCTCGGCCCGGAACGTGACCTCGGTGCCGGCCTGCTCGCCGAAGCGTTCCGGGAGCGAGTCGATGAACTCGAGCACCGCGCCGCTCGTGGCCCCGCGCAGGTTCTCATCCAGCGCCGGCACGAGACCCTCCGAACCGACTTCGTAGAGCAGGTCGGTGGCGCTGAGGGCGTCGACGGGTTCTCCGTCGATCTCGGCGCTGAGGTCCATGGACGCGAAGAGACCGTCGGCGAGCGGGTCGTCGATGTCCTCGAGGTCGGCGAACCGGTCACGCAGCCCGTCGACCTGACGGTCGACGTCTTCGTCGCCGATCGGCGTGTAGTCGATCTGGACCCGCAACTCGTCGTATCCGGCGAGTCGCACCTCCGGTCGCGTCTCGACCACCGCGTTGAACTCGATCGGGCCCGACTCTTCCCCGGCTGTGATCTCGATCTCGGGCGGCGCGATCACGTCGATCGACTCCGAAGTGACCGCGTCGGCGTAGAACTCCGGCAGTCCGTCCTTGAGGGCCTGCTCACGCGCGACGTCGGGACCGAAGCGAGCCTCGAGCAACTTGCGGGGCGCCTTGCCCGGCCGGAATCCGGGGATCCGCACCTCCTGCGCGAGTTTGCGGAATGCCGCGTTGATCGCCGGCTCGAACTCCTGCTCGGAGATGGCGATGTACAGCTTGACTTTGTTGCCCTCGAGGGGCTCGATCGACGTGTCCATAAGGGTCGGTCACCTTACCCGTGGACCCTTGCGAACCCGGGATAGTGACCAGCATCCCCAGCCCGCCCGCACACGCGCGCCTCGATTCGACAACCGGTAGCGTGCCGGTGCCCACCGGCCCATTTCGAGACAGGCTCCATGGACGTCAACATCACCGTCGACATTCTCGAGTTCGTGTTCCTCATCGTCCCGTGGATTGCGGCGGTCGGGTGGCTGAGCGCCCGCGTCCTCGGCATCCATCTCGGCCGCTGGCGGTCGACGGTCGTCGCGCTGCTCGGCTGGATCGGCGGTCTCCTCATCGCCGGCCTCGTCCTGAACCGGGATCCCGGTGTGGCCGAAGGCGTCCCGATGACGATCTTCTTCGGCGTGGTGGTCGCGATGCTCGTCGCGATCGTGCTCGATCTCGTGACCCGATCGACCCGGGACACGCCCCGGCGCTCGCTCCGGCGGGAGATCACGCACCCCATCCGTACCACGCGCAACGCGCTCGCTCCGTGGGGCCGCCTGCGCGAACTCGTGCACGACGCGCGCCGCCACAACCTGGTCCACGTCCGGTACCACTCGGCCGAGGCACTCGACTCTCCGGACTTCGCGCACCGCGTGCGGCTCACGCTCGAGGAGGCGGGCGGGATGATGGTCAAGTTCGGCCAGATCGCATCGACCCGGACCGACATCCTCCCGGACGCGCTGACCACCGAACTCGCCCAGCTGCGCTCCAACGTCCGACCGGTTCCCGAGCCCGAGATCCGCGCCGCGATCGAGGACGCCCTCGGTGAGCCCGCCGAAACCGCGTTCGCGGACTTCGAATGGTCGCCGCTCGCGGCCGCTTCGATCGGACAAACTCATCGCGCCACGCTCGTCACCGGAGAGTCGGTGGTCGTGAAGGTGCAACGTCCCGGCGTGCCGGACCTGGTGCGGCGCGACGCGTCGGTGATGCGGTTGCTGGCCCGGCAGCTCGAACGCCGTCGGCACGCGGCACGGCGCGCGAGCGACGACGCGTCCAGTGACCTGCGCACGCTCGAGTCCGACCTCGGTGCC
>JBDUBS010000336.1:0-3146 GCA_040003875.1 Acidimicrobiia bacterium
GAACTTCCGCACGGCGTCGCGCAGTTGGTCCTGCTCTTCGGAAAAGGCGAAGTTCAAGGGAGTTCCTTCCTCAGCAAGGGCTCACGCGGGAGACCGAGCACCCGCTCACCGATGATGTTTCGTTGAATCTCGCTTGCACCGGCGGGACTGGAGTCAAGCATGTGCACCACGATCACCGCCACCCAGGGTGAGAGACGGTTGCTGTCCATGTTGAGTCCGGACGTGACCAAGGTCCAGGAGACTTGGTCACACTCAGCCATTACCTTCTAGGACGATGCATCCTGCGCACTACGAGACCTCGGACGTCCGGATCGACAAGTACGTCGTCGGGCCCTTCGAGAACAACGTCTTCGTCATCCGGGACAAGGGTTCGGGAGAGGCGGTCCTCGTCGACGCGGCCAATGAGCACAAACTCCTGCTCGAGGTCAGCCGGGCCACGGGCGTCCGGCGGGTGCTCACCACGCACGGCCACTGGGACCACATCCAGGCGGTCACGGCGGTGCGCAACGCGGGGATCGAAGTCGGGATCGCCGAGGCCGATGCCGCGATGCTCCCCAGCTACGACTTCACGATCGCCGACGACGACGTCGTGGAGGTCGGAGACCTGCGGCTCGCCACGATCCACACGCCGGGTCACACCCGGGGTTCGACCTGTTTCCGACTCGTCGGCCACCCGGTCGTGCTGAGCGGCGACACGTTGTTCCCGGGCGGGGCCGGGAACACCGCGACCGAAGGGGCCAGCTTCGACCAGATCATCGAGTCGATCGACCGGCGCCTGTTCACGCTGCCGCCCGAGACCCTCGTACTCCCCGGCCACGGCCTCGACACGACGGTCGGCACGGAGCGGCCGAACCTCGACGCCTGGGTCGAACGGGGATGGTGATCCGAACCGGTCCGTGGAACGAATCCCGGCCGGGACGTACTGCATTCCCGATGCGGCTCGACACCGAATGGAATGCGCCGGCCCGGAACCTGGTTTGGGTCGCTGCGCATTTTGGATATCGATAGGACCTGTATGCCCTCCCCGCGACCGACCTTGACGATCGCCGCCGCAGCGGCGGTGATCCGTGAGGCGGGATTCGGCGTTCGACCCCCGGGCATGGGGCTCGAACTCGAATGGTTCGTCACCCGGGACGGCGTCGCCGTCACCGACATTCCGACGATTCGCGCCGCTGTCTCTGCGGGGGGCTCGCTGCCCCACGGCAGCCGCATCACCTTCGAACCCGGCGGCCAGATCGAGATCAGCGCACCCCCGTCGTCGAACGCGGCGAGCGCGATTCGCGGTGCGGAGCGTGACGCACGCGAGGTGATGGTCCGGCTCGCCGACGCCGGAATGGCGGCGGTCGCCATCGGACTCGACGCGGGTGCCCCCCGCCCACGCGTCGTCGACGAGCCGCGTTACCGGGCGATGGACGAGTACTTCAGCCGGGATGGTTCGGCGGGCGCCTCGATGATGCGCGCGACCGCGTCGCTCCAGATCAATCTCGGCTTCGCCGCCGATCCGCTCGCCGCCGCCGCGCAGTGGGAACTCGCGCACGACCTCGCGCCGATCCTCGGTGCGGTGTTCGCCCACTCGCCGCTCTTCGACGCCCGACCGAGCGGTTGGCAGTCGAGTCGCCTCGCGGTGTGGTTGGCCCTCGATCCCGCTCGCACGGGGCCGGTCGCGACCCGTGACGACGCGTCGGACGACTGGACGCAATACGCGCTCGACGCACCGGTCATGCTGCTGCGCACCGGTGACGAGTGCCTCGTTCCGGACCCCGTGATGACAATGCGTCACTGGATCGAGGCGGGCCATCACGCGGGCCATCCCACTGTCGACGACGTCGCGTATCACCTGACCACGTTGTTCCCCCCGATCCGCCCACGTGGATGGCTCGAACTGCGCATGCTCGATGCGCTGCCCGACCCGTGGTGGCAGGTCGCCGCCGCGATGTCGATCACCGCGCTCACCGACTCGGCGCTCGTCGCCGAACTGACCCCGATCGTGCAAGGCTGTCGCGAACTCCGGTTGACCGCGGCGTGGTGGGGCGTCCACGACCCCGACCTCGGCGCCACGGCGTGCCGCGTCGTCGACACAATTCTCCCCGCACTCGACGCGCAGGACTTCGACCCGTCGCTCGTGGCGGACGCGCACGAGTTCGCCCGGCGTTACGTGCGTCGCGGTCGCTCGCTCGCCGACGACCGGCTCGCCGCGTGGCATGTCTCCGGCGCGGTCGCCCCGGCGCCGGAGCCGGTACCGACGGCCCATCGTCGATGACCCCCCACTCCCTCGGCCAGCTCACCGACGCGCGGATTCGGACCCTCGAACTCCTGGCCCCTCTCGCTGACGACGTCCTGCGTGCACAGCACTCGCCGCTGATGTCTCCGCTGGTCTGGGACCTGGCGCACATCGCGCACTACGAGGAGCTGTGGCTACTCCGCGAACTGGGCGCCGGCAACGCGACCGACCCCCGGTTCGACGACGTGTACGACGCGTTTCGCCACCCGCGGGCCGAGCGGCCGACCCTCGACATCCTCGATCCCGACGGCGCGCGGTCGTTCTGCGCGTCGGTGCGGAACCGCGTCGCGGCGGCGAACGTGAGCGCGGGAGCGGACGAGCGCGTCGCCCGTTTCATCGACCACGACTTCGTCTACGGCATGGTCGCCCGCCACGAGCATCAGCACATCGAGACGATGCTCGCCACGCTGCAACTCATGGCCGAAGGCGGGCCCGACGCCGCGGGCGACGGTCCGGGGCTGGTGGCGCCGACCACCGTGGCGCCCGACGCCGTGGCGATCCCGGCCGGACCGTTCGTGATGGGTACCGACACCGACCCGTGGGCCTACGACAACGAACGCCCCGCGCACGCGGTCGACCTGCCGGCCTTCCGCATCGACCTCACCCCCACCACCAACGCCGAGTACGCGGCGTTCGTCGAGGACGGTGGTTACGACGATCCGGGCCACTGGTCGGACACGGGCTGGAAATCGCGCCAGGAGGCCGAGTTGACCGGTCCGCAGTTCTGGACCGCGACGGCCGACGGCTGGCATCGGCGGCGTTTCGGCCGGCTCGAGGTGCTTCCCCCGCACGAGCCGGTACAGCACATTTGTTGGTACGAAGCCGACGCCTACGCCCGCTGGGCCGGCAAGCGGCTGCCGACCGA
>JBDUBS010000384.1:0-3144 GCA_040003875.1 Acidimicrobiia bacterium
AGGCGCGTTGGTCGCGGCGCTGCTGTTCCCGCTGAGTCACCGCAACCGGTTGCGGGTCGCGTTGGTGTGTGGTGAGGAGATCCCGACCATCGACCTCGCGCAGGTGCCGGCGGCCGACGCCGCGGCGCGCGGTTGGCGTCGGCACCTCGATCGGGCCACTCGCGTCGTCGGTCCGGGTGATCGAGTGGCCGAGATAGATCTCGCGCGCAGTCAGATCCTGCTGGAACCCGATCCGGGTGCGGCCACCACCGCCGCGCTCGAGGACTGGGGCTTCGACGAACGAGCCGAGTGGGCCTGGAACGGGCTGTCGGGCCGGAATCGGCGCCGGGCGCGCCGGCGCGTCGACCTGCTCGACGATCGTGGCGCCGCCGGGCTCCTGCTCCGCGCTCGCGACGGCTGGGTCCGCGATGTCGACACCGGCATCGAGATCCTGCATTCGCCACCCGATCCGGGGGTCGACATCGAGATCCGCGACGCGCCGACGCGCCACGGGAGCATTTCGTTCGCGTTGCGGTGGCACGGCGAGCATCCCGCGCTGCTGTGGGAGGTCAGTGACCCGACCGCGTCGTTCGAGCTGCGGGTCCCGAGCTTCGTGGCGGGCTGGTCGACGCGCGAGCCGGTCGGCGAGACGCTGCTCCACACCGCGTCGGGCTGAGGTCGCTTACTCGTCGATGCGCAACGTCGCGATTCCCGCGGCCCGGAGTTCGAAGTCGGCCTCGAACCGCTCCTGGGGCCGACCCCGTAGATCGATGAGCCAGCCGCGTGCGGGTGTCTCATCGAGTTCGATTTCGACCCGGCTGGGCCGGTCGAGCGGATTGAAGACCCGGACGACGAGACCCCCCGCGTCGCGGTGGACGGCCGAGGTGACCGCACCCTCGACGCGGAGTGGCCGGCCGACCGGCCGACGCGATCCGCCGCCGGCCACCCGAGCGCGCTCGAGGGGAGTGAGGACGTCGTCGGCCATTGCGTAGAGGCCGGCGGTGTCCCACGTCCCGAGATGCGGAGCGACGGCGTACTGAACCGCGAATGGCCCCTGCAGTTGTGGGCCTTCGAGCACGTCGAGGGGGCCGGCCGGATTCGGCCGCAGCGAAATCTCGGACCGCGAGAGGAAACCGGTGGCTCGGAGGAGGGTGAGCGCGATTTCGCGGCCCTCGTCCACGAGCTCGTATTCGAGGAGTCCGTCGTGCAGGAGCGCGATACCGCGGTCGCCGTCCGACGCGTCCACGAAGCGACGCGACACGAAGGTGGGGAGCGGGGACTCGTGCGGTCCTCCTTCGGTCGTGAGGCCGCGCTCGACCACTGCGAACGCGCACTCGGCGTGTGAGGACGTGACCGGCGCCGGCAGTGGGAAGTGTGCGCGGAGGCGGTGGTCCCGACACCGGTGGTCGAGTTCGGTACGGACCCGGACGAACTGCTCCCCGGCCCGGAGTTCGAGGGTCGTGACGACCTCGGTGAGGAGTTGCTCGTCACTCCGCCGGGTGCACGACCGTTCGTTGCCCACGGCATGGTGCGGCCAGCGGAACCAGGTGACGACGCGGAGTTGTGATCGGATCGGTCCGTGTTCGTGGAGCGTCACCGTCACCGCTTCGGGCCGATCGATCACCAGGTCTTCGACGGGCGGCGAGTAGTTGTACGTGTCCCCACCGTCGCCGCCCTCGACGAGCCGCCCGAGACCCGATGCCACGACGCCGTCGACGGTCGTGATCGAGTACAGACCGGTGTGCGGGTCGACGTCGACCTCGAGGTACTCGTTCGCCAAGCGATGTTCCGCGGCATCGAGCGCGGTCTCGGGACCCGGGCCCTCGACGGGCCGATAGGTCCGCCAGCCGAACCCCGGGATCTCACCGACGCGGGCGATGACCTCCCGCGTCGGCGCACGCATCACGCGGACCGCCACGTTCACGTTCTGCGCGCCGAGTTCGACGAGTTCCTCGCGCAAGCCTTCGAGATCGACGGCCGCGTCACCCGGCGCCGCACCGGTGCAGGTGAGCGTGGCCCCGACGTCGGCCCGCTCCAACTCGTAGGAGGAGATCCGGGTGCCCGCGAACTCTGTGCCCCGCATGAGTTCGGTGACGAGCGAGATCTGATCGCCGGTCACCGTGGTCGCGAATCCGATGCCGCTGATCGACTGTACGACCTGCGCAGTGACCGCACTCCCGTCATCGAGTGCGACGAGATGCACCGGTCCTTCGCCCGGGACGCGCAGCGTGACGAGCCCGCTGCGGTCGTACGCACTCGAGTTGATCACGACCGTCGAACCGCAAGGCGCGTCGACGTCGGCGCCGAGTCCGTGCACGGCATCACGGGCGAGGTTCTCACCGATCTGACGCGCCTCCTGGTACCGAACGTGGACCGCGTCGACGACCTCGTCGGCACTGCACGCGCACGACGAGTCATGGGCGCTGTTGAGGACCAGCAGCTTCCACGCGACCTCCAACAGGCGACCGGGATACCGGTCGGGAGGCATGAACAATGCGCAGAGCGGCTCTGCATGACGTTCGACGGCGCGTTCGGCGGCCGCGCACGCGCGGTGTACGTCGACGCGGTTCGACGCCACTCCCATGAGGACGTTGGCGCGCGCGCCGGAACGCAACTCACCCTGCCAGGTCTTCAACCCGGCGGTCGGTTGGGTGGCGAGATACTCGGGAAGGGAGGTGACCTCGAACCGGTAGTCGCCCTGCACCGCGTTGGCCTCGGCCACGATCCGCCCGAGCCATGGCTGTGGCATCTGATGGTCGGTGCCGTTCATCAGCAGCAGACCGCTCCCGGGGATACGAGCGTCGCCGATCTCCTGCTCGTAGCTGTTCGCGCGACCGATCAGTTGTTTCGCGTCGTCCGGCAGGTCGCGACCGTTCGAGTACGAGCCGTAGAGGTATTCGGCGCGCACGCGCGAACCGTCGGGTGCATCCCACCAGAACGCGCTCTGGGTCACCTCCGACGGGACGCCGCGCCAGACGATCGCGTGGTCGAGCCCGGCCTCCCGCAAGATCTGGGGCATCTGCGCGACGTGGCCGAACATATCGGGGAGATAACCGACCTCCATCGGTCCGCCGAAGTCGGTGGCGCGGCGGATTCCCATCTGCAGGTCCCGCACCATCGTCTCGCCCGACACCATGAACTCGTCCATGAGAATCATCCACGGAC
>JBDUBS010000021.1:0-3143 GCA_040003875.1 Acidimicrobiia bacterium
CTTCAGGGTCTTGAGCTCCGGCACGCGGACGAAGTCGATATCGGGGGGCCGGTCACCGGCTCGGTGCAACGACACCCCGTAGACGCCCCGGTTGCCGACGGGCCAGCCGGTGGCCGCGGCCCAGAACTCGGCCATCCGATCCGGATCGTTCGCGTCGATGACGATCGACGCGAGCCCGGGCGCGTCCTGGTATCGGTGGCGCGGGTCGAGAACGCAGAACTCGTTGCCCTCGGGATCGGCGAGCACCACCCAGGGCTGGGCGTGCTGACCGACATCGGCGTCGGTCGCACCCACCGCGCGGAGGCGTGCCACCGTCGCGGCCTGCGCCGACGCCGACGCCGACGCGATGTCGAGGTGGATTCGGTTCTTCAACCGCGTCTTCGCGTCCGCCACGGTTTCGAAGAGGAGCTTCGGAACGGTCGGGTCGTCGGCGACGACGCACCAGTCGCCGTCGTCCTCCGCTTCGGCGCGCCATCCGAGGGCATGGGCCCACCATCGGGCCTGGGCCTCGGAATCGAGCGCGGCGATCACCACGCCCCAGAGCTGGGTCGACATCGCGAGAGTCTGCCCGCGACGCAGGCGCTCACGCCGACCGCTGGATCAGCCGGGGCGTACGCCCCACATGAACGTGTCCCGCCAGGCCGGGGCGATCTTCACGACGTCGCCCGTCTGCGGTGCGTGGATCATCATTCCGCCGCCGATGTACAGCCCGACGTGGTGGAGGTCGCTGTAGAAGAGCACGAGGTCACCGGGTTGGAGCTGTTGCCACGTGACCTTCGGGAACATCGTCGCCTGCGAGCCCGAGTAGTGCGGCATCCGCACTCCGGCCGCGGCCCATGCCGCCATCGTGAGCCCCGAGCAGTCGTACGTGTTGGGGCCGGCTGTCGCGAAGACGTACGGCTTGCCGAGCTGCGCGCGGGCGAATGCGACCGCGGTCCCCGCCCCGGGGTTGACCGCCGGACCGTTGCCCGACGGAGGTGGGTTCGACGGGCCCGGGCCCGGCGGTGGCGAGGTCGGCGGTGCGTGCACCACCGTCGTGGTGGTGGTGCCGCTCGAACCCGAGCCAGGGTTCGCCGATGGGTTCGCGCCCGCGCCCGGCGAGGTGGAGCCCGGGGCGGTGGCGAGCGCGCCGGCGCCGTCATGGGTGGACTGCACCCCGCGCGCGGCGGCTGCGGCTGCCAGCGTCTGGAGCGTGCGCTTCGCCTTGGCGGCTTCGGTGACGTTGTGCTGGAGCATCTCGCGAACGTCACGCTGACTGGCGCGTTCGTTGGCGAGGTTGGCGAGTTCCGAGCCGAGCGAGTCGAGCAGCGTGCGATCCGGTCGTTCCGCGGCGTCGAGGTAGGTACTGCGGCGGTGCGCGTCGGCGAGTTCTCGGCCGCGAGCGATGGCGAGAGGCGAGTCGACGGTGGTGCCCTGGTAGAGCGCAGCGGCGCGGGTTCGCGTCCGGGTGCGGACGAGGAGGACCCGCGCTTGGGCGGCGGCGATGCGCCGGTCGGTGGCGTCGAGGGCGGCGGTGGCGCGGTCCACCTTCAGCCGGGTGAGGTTGTAGTGCTCGGCCGCGATCTCGAGGGACTCGGCGGTGGGCGGATTGTCCGCCGGCGTTGCACTGGCACCAATGGGTGCAATCACGAAGGAGGCGACGACGGTGACGACCGCCATGCGCGCGAGGAACCAACGTGGGGAGATCAAGCAACGCGACGGCACATCGGCAATATCGGCGGTTCGGCACCCGAGAGTTGAGCACGGAGCGTGAGAAAGTGTCGCGATTCCTCACGCGCCGTCAGATCGCGGGCTCCAGAACTGGTTGCAACGGGACAGTACGGTCGGAAACGCTCCGGCAGCCGAGCAGTACCCCCATCGAGGTCGCGAACACCACGGTCGCGCCGGCCACGTGCACCATCACGAGGGCCGCAGGGACGTTGGTGAAGTACTGCACGTAGCCCACCCCGGCTTGAGCGACGAGGAGCACGAGCAGCCAGGTCACGCGGCGGTAGAGCAACGGCGAGGCACGCGTCCGGAGGAGGACCACGAGCAGCGCGACCACGACCGCGAGGAAGATCATCACGGTGGTGCCATGGACACGGGCCGCGGACGAGACCTGGATTTCGAGGCGTGTTGCCCGCAGCGAGATCTTGGCCGTGTTCCCCGCATCGCCCGAGTGGGGCCCGGCGCCGGTCACCACCGTGCCCGTCACGAGCACCGCGCTCGCGAGTACGACCACGGCCACCGCGAAGCGGTGCACGATCGTCGGGACCGAGGGCGCGGTGTGGGCGTCGTCGGGAATACCGGCGCGCCAGACGAGCACCATCGCGTTGGCGAGCAGGAGTGCCGACAGCAGGAAGTGGCCCATCACGAACGGTGGATCGAGCAACTTCTCCACGACGAGTGCGCCGAGGAGTGCTTGTGCGATCACGCCGAGGACGAGCCCGCACGCGAGCCAGGTGAGATCGCGGCGACGGGGCACGCGGACCAGCGCCCCGAGCACAGCCACGATCACCGCGGCCGACACGAGTCCGGTGACCATGCGGTTGATGAACTCGATCTTGCCGTGCACGCCGACCGCGGTGGTCGGGGTGAGGCTGCCCGAGGTGCAGTTCGGCCAATCCGGGCAACCGAGACCCGAACCCGTGAGTCGCACGGCTGCGCCGGTCACGATGATGGCCCCGATGAGGACCGCGGCGACGACGGTGATGCGTCGGAACTGTCGTGGAGATAGGCGGATTCGACGCATCGCCCGAGCATCGTACGAGCGGAGGTCCCACATAGGCTGATCGGGTGCGGAGGGTCCTCTTGGTCGGTCTCGTCGCCCTCACCGTGGTGGTGATCGCGGTGTCCCTGGTCGTGACCGACGAGGACGCACCGGCGCGCCGGACGCACCAGGCGCAAGCCGCTGCGTCGACCACCACCTCGAAGGTCACGACCACGACCACGATCCCCCGACGAGGCAACGGCCAGGCGGTCACGTTCGCATTCGGTGGTGACACCCACTTCGAAGGCGGGCTGCGCACCCAGTTGAACAACAATCCGGGCGGGATGTTCGCACCGATCGCGCCCACCCTCGGTGCGGCAGACATCGCCATGGTCAACCTCGAGACCGCGATCGCCACCGGCGGATCGCCCGATCCGAAGAACTACAACTTCCG
>JBDUBS010000256.1:0-3139 GCA_040003875.1 Acidimicrobiia bacterium
GTCGAGGTCGGAGGCGATCCAGTTCCGGTTCGGCGCCGGCAGATTGAAGTCGTTGTTCTTCAGCTCGAGCAGAATCGCGACCGGCGCGTGCTGCGGGTGCGCCTGCGACCACGTCTTGATCGTGTTCAGACAATCGGTGAAGACGAAGCACGTGGTGCCGGTATCGAGACCCTGCACATGGAACACCTGGAACTGACCGGTCGGGTCGTCGCCGATGTTGATGTCGAGTTCGAACTGGCGCACACCCTGGTCTTGGAGTTGCACGTCGAGCGGGTCTTCGAAGTAGTCGAGCGACTCCACCCCGTCGAGCGGCGAGACCGGGTACGTGTGGTAGCTGTTGTGCGTCCCGAGCGCCTGCAGCTGGTTGAGCCGTATGCCACCGGTGACCAGCCCGATCCCGCGACGCTTCAGGTCGCCGATCTTCGACCGGGCGTAGAACACGTGAGTTCCCGGCCCGGCCTGGCTCACGTCGAACGTGAAGTGCAGCGGCAGGGTCGTGCCCGTTGCGATGAGCGCGCCGTGCTTCCCGTCGATCCGCACGGTGGTGACGGCCGCGGTACCGGCCGGAACATCGGGGGCGGTCACGTCGACCGCGCGGGCACCTCCCGCCCCCACCGGGCCGATGTGGACCGTGAGATTGGGTCCGAAGCCGGGACGTGGATCGAGCCAGTGGCACCCCGCACCGATCACCGCGAGCACCACGACCAACGCAATACGCCTGGCCATCATGAGCATGTTCCCCCAACCGCACATCCGAACCTCGCGTCCGGAAGGTCCGGATTGTAGGCGTTGCCGGCGCGTGACCGAAATGACGACCGATCCGGGCGCGCGAGGAACGTGCGCTCAGGCGCGTCGTCCGTTGCTGGCGATCGCGTTGCGGAGCCGTTGAGCCGAGACACGATCTCTTCCGCGCGGTCCGCGGACGGCGTCTACATCGAGGAGGAAACGCTGCGGTGCAGCACCAGCGGCCGGGAGTAGAGCGGCTGCGGGAGGTAGTGCACCGTGGCCGTGCGCTCCTGCGCGCGACGGCGGATCTGCACCAAGGCCACCACGTACGCGGCCAACAGTGCACCCGTGACGACACTCACCGCGATGGCGATGACGCTGCCGGTGACGACGGCAAGGAGCGCCGTGACGAGCACGGCGCAGGCGAGCACGAGGAAGGCATCCCGACGACGCTTCTGCGCGATGGGCGACATCGGCAGCCCGGCGGCCGGAGCGGCAGCGGTGCCAGAGGTGCCGAACGGGGAAGCCGGGATCGAGCGTTGCGCGATCGCCGGGAGCGTCGGCATGCTCGAGCTGCGGCCGCCGACGCGCGCGAGCGGGTTCCGGCGCGGTCGCAAGGAGCCGAGGGAATCGCGTCCGCCGCCGGAGAGGCGCCGTTGCACCAGGGGCCACGTGAAGAACGCGACCCACAGCACCGCGAGGATCAGGATGATCGGAATGGCCAAGGCTCCCAGTCGCTTTCCGTGTCGCGGACGCTAACAAGCGGTGTACAGAAAACGGTGGATGTCGCAGCTCTGTCCCGCTGGGGTTGGAGTGACCCTAGACAAGGCGTACCGGCCGAGTCGAGCCGGATGGCGAACGCTCGTTCGTCTCGGCGCCGTTCACGCCGCCCGCAATCCTCGGATCGCTCGGTCCTACAGCGCGAACTCGTCGCCGTCTCGGCCGGGCCTCCGGTAGACGCCGGAGCGGCCGCCGGTCTTCTCCCAGAGCGCCAACTCGCCCACCGTCATTGCCCGGTCGACCGACTTGCACATGTCGTAGATGGTGAGCGCGGCGATGGCGCACGCGTGCAACGCCTCCATTTCGACCCCGGTGCGGTCGACGGTGTCGACCTGGGCCTCGACCTCCACATGGCGTTCCTCGAGCCGGAAGTTCACGAACACCGAGCCGACGAGGAGGGGGTGGCAGAGCGGCAGCATGTTGGCCGTCTGCTTCGCGGCCTGGATCCCCGCGACGCGAGCCACCGCGAACACGTCCCCCTTGCTGATCGCACCGGACGCGATCTTCGAGGCGGTGTCCGGCTCCATGAACACCCGACACCGCGCAATGGCGCGCCGGTGCGACGGATCCTTCTGGGTGACGTCGACCATGCGGGCGCGACCCAGCGGGTCGAGATGCGTGAACTCGGAGGCCATCGATGGAGTCTACGTGGGGCGGGCTACCCGCCGATCTGACTCATCGATCGGTCGGGTCGGACGAAGTTCACCGCGCCGATGTTGTGGCCCGCCCACTTGGTGCCGACCGCCGCGCTGATGGCCGCGGCGAGGTCGTCGTCGCTCCCGCCGTCGCGCATCACGCCGCGCAGGTCGGTCTCGTCGAGCGCGAACAGACAGGTGCGGAACTTGCCCTCCGCGGTGATCCGGACCCGGTCGCAGCTCTCGCAGAACGGCTCCGTGACACTCGCGATCACGCCGATGTCACCGATGCCGTCCTGGAAGCGATAGCGCGCGGCCGGCTCCACGTGCGCGGTGTCGGCGTGGGTCTGCTCGAGCGGGAACACCGCGTGGACCCGGTCGATGATCTCGGTCGCCGACACCACCTGGTCGCGCCGCCAGTCGCCCGGCGCGTCGAGCGGCATGAACTCGATGAAGCGCACGCCGACGCCCTGCTCGCGCCCGACGGCGGCGAGGTCGACCACCTCGTCGTCGTTCACCCCGCGCATGACCACGCAGTTGACCTTCACCGGGGCCAGGCCCGCAGCGAGCGCGGCCTCGATCCCCGCGAGGGTTCGGTCGAGTTCGTCGCGCCGGGTGAGCGCCAGGAACGTCTCCCGCCGGAGACTGTCGAGCGAGACGTTCACCCGCTGAAGTCCCGCGGCCTTGAGTTTCCCGGCCAGCTCGGGGAGCTTGACGCCGTTGGTGGTCATCGCGAGGTCGACCCCGAGGGGGGCCAGGAACTCGAACAGGCGGGGCAGGCCGTGACGGATCGTGGGCTCGCCTCCGGTGATGCGGATGCCGTCGAACCCCCACCGCTCCACACAGACCCGTGCGATCCGGGCCAACTCCTCGTAGGTGAGGAGATCGGCCCGGTCGAGCCAGCGCAGCCCTTCCTCGGGCATGCAATAGGTGCAGCGGAAGTTGCAGCGGTCGGTGACCGAGAGCCGCAGATCCCGGACGCGTCGCGCGAACGGGTC